>CAXMOW010000001.1:0-110744 GCA_964195235.1 uncultured Acidimicrobiia bacterium
TCGCGATACAAAGTGATGAAAAGAGCAGCCTGAAAGGCGCGATGATTGAGGCGTAGACGTCCTGCCTGCCGCTCAACGTCGTGTTTGACAGGATCGAAAATCGCTTCGTATTGGCTCAAGACGAGATCGAAGTCCTTCAACTGGGTCGTCTTTTCGTCTTCGCTGAGGTTGGGGTTGGCTGCAACGACCGACCGGTCTGCCTGGATCCGACTATGAACGGCATCTTTGTACGCATCCCAGAACTGGAAGTCACCTTGATCGAGGAAGGGCGTCCGCTCGAGCCACCGCTCTACGACATCGAACAACGACGAATCAGCTTCCAACGACTCCACCTGTTCACGGTCGGTCGCTGTGAATCGTGAGGTGTAGCTGCCGCCTCCGAGGAGAAGCCGGTCGCCGGGACGAAGCCCAAGTTTGTTTTCCACGATCCTGAACTGGGCAGACTGAAAGCCGGAAGCGGGGAACAGGTAATCCCGGAAATCGAGAAAATCGAGAGGTGTCATCGACTCCAAGACCCCGATCTGCTGGATGAGGAGCCCCTGGATTTGGCTGACTCGGCGGAGACGGGCCACAGCCGTGCCCATGTCCTGCTCGTCGACAACCTCCTTCCCGAAGATCTCGAGGATCGAGTCGATCTCCCAACCGATCTGCTTGAACCACAGCTCATATGCCTGGTGAACGATGATGAACAGCATCTCGTCGTGGACCGGTGGACCGTGTTTGGCGCTTTCCAGATCCTGAGCTCCAAGGAGTTTGTCCAGTTGGAGGTAGTCGCCGTAGTAGAGGGGATCACTCATCGCATCCGACGCTAGCTGGGCCTAGTACTGGTGGGTTACACCACACCAATTCTCGGAGTGCCTCCACAACTGATCAGCTAGCTGGTTGTCGCGCGCCTCAACCGACGGCACCACCACCTCACGGCTGGTGTAGTAGAGACCGGAGTCCTCGGCCACCCCTTCGCTGACGGCGCACCAGACGACGGTGTCGGCACCTTGCTCCGGTGAAATCAGACTTCGTTTGATCAGTGGTTTGGCAATCTTCGGGATGATGTTGGTGTCGGTCAGACCGGGGTGGACTGCGTATAGGCGCCAATCACGTTGTCGGCGGGCCATCTCACGCACGAAGAGCACATTGGCCAGTTTCGATACGGCGTACTCCCCGAGCCCGTAGAAAGTCCTGGCCTTCTTGCGCATTCGGGAGAAGTCGATTCCCTGCGCCCGACGATGGACCTCACTACTCACCTGGACAATGCGGGTCCCCGTTCGGAAGGTTCGACTGAGGTGGTGGGTGAACATGAAGTGACCTAGGTGATTGGTTCCGAAATGAATCTCGAACCCGTCATTGGTCAGCCCCCGGGTTGCACCAACACCCGCATTGTTCACCAGGACATCGATGGTCCGGCCTGTGGCTTCGAAGGAGTTTGCTGCGGCTCTCGCCGACGCAAGCGAAGCGAGGTCGAGATGGAGGAATTCGGCTGTGCCTCCCTGGGTGACTATTTCATCGACGGTGGGCTGAGTGCGCTGCTGCGATCGTCCGGCCGCCACCACATGATGACCGCGTCGCGCCAGGTCGATGGCAACTACCCGACCGATTCCGGACGAGGCACCGGTGACCACTGCGAGGCTCATTGTTGGCACCGTACAATCGTCGAACGTGACCGTCTGGCCGAAAAAGCTCAACGCCGATTCGTTCTTTTTGCGTGAGCGTCTCTCCGAAGGACGAGCCGAGGCTGTGGCTCTGCGACTCGACGATCGCAATGTGACTTACGAAGAGGTCGACATGCTCGCCTCCGGCTACGCCAGGCTTTTGCTCGACCGGGGTGTTGAGCATGGTGACCGCGTGCTCATCGTGATGCCCGATGGACCGGATTTCGTGGCTGCGCTATTCGGAATCTTCAGGATTGGGGCGGTCGTGGTAATGCTCAATCCGGGTCTCACCACAGAGGCGATGGGGGCAATAGTCGCTAGAGCTCGGCCAGCGGCAGCCGTTGTAGACCAAACCCACTTCGCTCACTTCGATGATTCGCGTGACGGTGCCGGTCCGGAGGCAATCGTGGTGTCCCCGGACCTGGATCTTCCAACTGAGATCGTCCCGACCGTAGAAACGAATTTGAGGGATCCGGCAATTTGGCTCTTCTCAGGGGGTACCACCGGATTGCCCAAAGCGGCAGTCCAGACCCACCAGAGCTTGGTCAACACGACACGACTCTATGGCCAGGGTGCGCTTGGTCTAGGCGAAGACGACATAACGATGTCCATACCTAAGCTTTACTTTGGATACGCAACGGGTTCGAATTTGTTGTTCCCGTTTTCGGTGGGCGCATCTTCGGTTCTCTTCACAGAACATCCGACGCCCGAGGTGGTGTTCGATCGAATCAGTCGGCATCGACCCACCGTGCTGATAAATGTCCCATCGGCGATCAACCAGATGCTCGCTTACCCAGGATCTGACGATCAGGACCTATCTTCTCTTCGTTTCGCCACTTCTGCAGGAGAGGCCTTGCCCGACACCCTCTATCACCGCTGGAAGACCGTGTTCGGTGTCGAGTTGCTCGATGGTCTTGGCACGGCCGAGATGTGGCATGTATTCATCTCCAATACGCTCCAAGATGTGAAGCCAGGCACGCTGGGGCACGTGGTGCCAGGTTTCGAGATCAAGGTCTGCGATGACGACGGTCACGAGGTTGCAGCGGGAGACGTCGGTCGTCTCTGGGTACGAGGCGACTCTTTGGGGCTTGGGTATTGGGAGAGTCCAGAAAAGACCGCAGACGCCTTCCGTGGGGATTGGTTCGTAGGGGGTGACCTAGTCTCGATCGATACCGACGGGTATGTCACCCATAGGGGGCGTGCCGATGATGCGATCAAAGTAAAGGGAAAGTGGTTTCGACCTCAGGAGGTCGAATCGGTCCTCCTCGACCACCCCAGCGTCAAGGAATGCGCCGTGGTTGCAGTTACGGATGAAGTCGGTTTGGCCAAGCCTGTGGCTTTCGTTGTGAGCTTCGGACCAGTAGCCGAACAGGATCTCATCGACTGGGTTCTGTCGCGTCTCGAAACGTACAAACACCCAAGAAAAGTGTTCCTGGTGGATGAGTTGCCGCAGACCCACCTCGGAAAGGTCGATAGGGCTGCTCTCAAACGAGTTGCCGGTTAGACGTTGATTGGTGTCCTGACCCACACCACCAAATCTGTCCCAGCGTTGCGGCAACCTAAGGAGATGGAGCCGACAATCCTCCACGCCGATCTCGACGCTTTCTATGCATCGGTAGAGCAGCTGCTCAATCCGTCGCTACGAGGTAAACCGGTTTTGGTTGGCGGAGGAGTAGTGGTAGCGGCTTCTTATGAGGCGCGTGCATTTGGTGTGCATGCTCCTATGTCTTCACGAGAGGCGCTGCAGCTGTGCCCGAAGGCAATTGTTGTCGAAGGCCATTTCGCGCGATATCTCGATCTGTCCGAACAAGTGATGACGATCTTCGAGGACTCGACGCCAGTTGTTGAGCAAATCTCAGTCGACGAAGCGTTCCTTGATGTCTCGGGCACGTCTCATCTCTTGGGACGCCCGTCCGAGATCGCCAGGGAGATCCGGCGGCGAGTCCGCGACGAAATAGGTCTCCCACTTTCGATTGGCGTCGCGTCGACCAAATTCCTGGCCAAGATCGCTTCGGCACGTGCCAAACCAGATGGTCTGGTCATTGTGGATCTGGGGACAGAGCTCAATTTCCTTCATCCGCTTCCGGTAGAGGCCCTGTGGGGTGTGGGCAAAGTGACCGCGGCCAGGCTCCATCGATTGGGAATAGGCACCATTGGCGAGCTCGCACAGGTTCGACCGGCTGCACTCGCACCTGTCTTAGGGCCTGGAGCTTCCGGGGCCCTCGGCGCTCTCTCATGGAATCAAGACCCGCGGCCGGTGTGGGGTGGCCGACGAGCGGGGAGTGTAGGAAGTCAACAGGCGCTGGGGCGGGGGCTGACCGACAGCGAGGAGATGGCTGTAGTAGTCCTGGGCTTGGCAGATCGTATCGGACGTCGGCTTCGGGCAAAGGGCCGGTCTGGTTCGACCTTGTCCGTGAGGGTGCGGTATCCCGGCCCACGACTTGTTTCGCGGAGCCATACTCTCACCGCTCCGACCGCTTCGACTACTGCCCTTGCCAATCTAGGAATGGAATTGGTACATCGTGGCCTTCAGGTCTCTGATGAGGAGCCCGTCACGCTGATCGGCATGGCGGTTTCGAACCTGACCACAGATCAATACCTCCAGCTGGAACTCGACATTGATGATGGCGACGTGCTCAGGATGGGCAGTGCTGCGGATGTGAGACGACGATCGCTCGACGAGAGTGTCGATGCTGTCCGGGACCGCTTCGGAAGAGAGCTGGTTCGGTTCGGAAACTCGGGCCGCGAGACAAGCGACGCCTTCAGACGATTAGCCGAGCGCTCATAGCCGACTCTCGTCGGCCAGCTTCACGGCCCCCATCTGGTCGGGGTACAGACCTTGCTTGTCGGCATAGAAGGAGCGCACTCGGTCCATGAACCCGGTTACGTCATCGTCGTAGGGGATGGTCGGTCCGATTCTGAGCTGTCTCTTGTTGAAGTCGACCGAAGCCACAACAACGGGGACTCTGGCGGCCGCGGCGATCTTGACGAATCCCGTTTTCCAATGCTGGGCGGCGCTTCTCGTCCCCTCTGGAGCCATAACCAGGATCATCGCGTCGGCTGCCTTGAACGCCCTTGCGACCTCCCCGACTATCCCGCCGGGCTTGGAGCGGTCGACCGGCATCCCTCCAAACATCCGAAAGAACCACCCGAATGGCCAGCGAAACAGGGTGTGTTTGCCGATATAGGTGGCCTTGATCCGGAAGTAGTTCAGAGCGGCCAGGTATAGGACAAAATCCCAATTGGTGGTGTGGGGGGCACCGATCACGATCATCTTGGGGATGGTCGGTACCTCTCCGTGGAAAGTCCACCCCTTTAGTCGCCAGTATCGATAGGCAAGCCACTTCATCGCTCGGATGGTCCCAGTTGAGTGTCTGTATACCGAATTCGGCTCTAGTTCGTGCGACTTTCCATTGGCGAGTCAGATGCGAGTCCGGGCCACGCGAAAGCCATCACCGTCAACCCACACCAACGATGAGATATTGTTGACTTCCTCAACTATCTGCTCTGCCATTTTGTCCGAGATTGCGCCCTCGTCGTCACCTCGGTAGAGGACTCGCAATCGCGCCTTGTCGGAGAACAGGGTCGAGACCATTCCCGGGTGCGAGCAAACAATGGTCACATCAAAGGGAGTTACGACGTCTTCCGACACGATCAGGCTGCGGTCGTTGGCGTTCTCGCGGAGCAGATGCCAAGTTGCCAAGCCGGAGAGGACAAACAGCGCTCCCTGTACGACGAGGGTGTCACCCTCGGCCGTGTCCAAGACCATCTGGAATAGTACGACAAGGGCTCCGATCAGGGCGCCGGCAGATGTCAGGCCCATGACGACACCCATGCCTATCAGGTAGAACCGACGTGGGGTACTCGCCGCCTCTACATCCCTGGGGGCGGCTTCTGCCGTGGACCAGAACCTCCACCAAACCACCAGCGACACCAGAACAAAAATGACCGCGCTGACAACCACACCCGAGTCGACGGTGATCAGATCGCCGCCGCCAAAAGCTAGGGCCGTGAGCCAGGTGGCTCCGCCTACTACGGAACTGAGTCCGATTGCCGTCATGGCATATTCATATGCCCGCACGGAGTCCGTGCGCTCTGAACCGAGCCGAGATCTGTGGTGCGCCCACAACAACAGAGCCACCAAACCGACTGAAACTGCGACGGGTAGAAACTCGAAGTGCCCTGCAGCGTCGTCGGTTGTGGTCAACACAAATACCACCGTCTGGATGACAGTGAATGTCGTTGCCGCTATGGCGGTGGCCAGAGCCGCTACCGAAACCACGAACAGCCATAGATCCCGTGGCAAGCTCGACTCGGCGGGCCACGGGCGCCACCATCTGAAGAACCAGACGGGCCCACCTACGACCAGAAGGGCAATCCAGGTCATCAGAGGCTCGCCCCCGGCCTGAGGTGAGAAAGTGGCGTAGACCTGGTCGAGGAGCCAGAACACGATACCGGTTGCTGCGGTGGCGGTCGCGATGAGACCAATAACCGACCCAACAACTCTGGGAAGATCGGCGCTATCCGAGTGGGGAGGTGTCCGTCGTGCCGCCACTTCGTGAAAGGCGATGATCGCTGCGTAGACAAAAACGTCGGACCATGTGGTTCGGTCCCCATCGCTGAGAATCCAGTTGGTCAACATGTATCCCGTTATCACCAAGGTGGTCATGAAGACGCCTTCGATCAGCGCCAGATAAACGGTCCATCCTCCACTCGCCGGGAAGGACTCCCGTCTCTTGGCCTGACGTCTCCAGAGATAGACGGCGATTGGTGCAGCCACAACAAGCCCGGCCAGCGCTGTCGCTACTTGTCCGGCGCGATCGAAGACAACCGACCCTGCCGGGAAGGCGGCTCGCGCCAAGGCCGCCAACGAGAATCCGGCCGTCCCCACGGCCACGGCTAGCAGCAGATAAGGGAGTACGTCGCTGCCGTCTGAGGTGTCGGGGCCTTTTCGGTCCATGAACTTGCGGATCAACAGGACCAACCCGACGACGATCGCTCCGAGAATGAGCAGTGCTACAACTGCCATTAGGTGTCCTTTCGACAATCCCAGCTGAAGTATGGCCAAGCTTCGCCGGTGATAAGCCAAGAACCGCTGACCCTGACAAGCTCAAACTGTTCGTAGGACGTCCAACCCGAGCCAAATGGACCTCCACCCGACCCGAAGCGGAGTGTCACGGCGACCAATGGATGGTCGGGCGAAGCTTCTTCGTCTTCGATGGAGGCGCTGAAAGGCTCATCCGGAGCGGAACGGGCGAGTGCGGTGGCGTCGCATCCTTCGTAGAAATCCGGATCGAGATAATCGAACGCCGCGTTGTAGTCACCGTCGCTGACGGCTTGCAGGTAACGCTGGACTACTCCCTCGGGACTGCCGGCATCCAACAGCACCGGTTCACGGGCAAGAGCGATGAAGGCAAGAACCAGAACAAATGCCACCGCCCCAGCGCCAATCAACCAGCGACCACGTGACCCCTCGGTCATCTGTCACCCCCTGTGTGTCAGCCTCAATTAGACAGGTGTGCAATCACATCGGTTACACCGGAACCGGCGAGTACCCGAAGATCAAATCCTTCCGCCTCCAAGATCGACGCGGCGAGGTTCGCCCGATAGCCGGTTTCACATGCCACCCAAAGCGGGCGGTCCTTCTTGAGTCCATCCGGAATCTCCACAGCGATGTCCGGGACATAGCTGTAGCTCGAGTCGGCGATGAAGCCGGTCTCTCGTTCATTGGGTGCCCTCACATCGAGAATCTGGGCGCCACTCCTCACTGCCGACGTGAAGTCATCCTGATTCACGAGTGGGTAGCCGGACATCTCGGTCTCCCAGGCGCCTAGGTCGGTGATCACACCGCGGACATCGTCGAATCCAATCCGGGAGAGTTGACGAAGAGCCTCCTCGGTATCCTGGTCGGGGCTCATCACCAACACGAGAGGTGTGTTGAAGGGGAGGACCCAACCGACCCATGTGCTGAAGTCGTTTCGCATCTCGACCGCGAAAGATCCGGCCAGGTGGCCTGCAGCGAATTCACCTTTCGGCCTGGCATCGACAACGGAGACTCCTGGCCTCATAGCGGCTAAGTCTGTTGCGGATATCTGCGGGGTGGTGAAGGATGTGACTGCATCTCTTCCAGAGACATTGGCGGGACCCATCTCGGCGTAATACGACGGATAGGGGACTAAACCTGATAGCTGGCCCTCGACAAACGAATCTTCGCTGGGATAGGCGAGGACCTGGTTGGTCGCTCTTTCCTCACCGATAGTGGATGTGAGGTTGCTCACGCCGGAAGTGGTGCAAAAACTGCCGGCACCGTGAGTGGGGTATAGACCGACGTCGTCACCCAACTCGGCTAGCCGGTTCACCGATCCGTATTGAAGCCGGGCCAAAGTATCGGCTCTGTCGAGTCCGAGTAGGTCGCTGCGACCGGCCGAGCCAACCAAGAGGCTTCCACCTGTGAACAGGGCCAGAGCTTCATCATCGATCAGGATCAGATAGGACATGTGCTCTGGTGTGTGACCGGGCGTGTGGATTGGACGGACGGTGAGGGATCCCCCGTTGAGATCTTCATTGTGAAAGGCCGGCCGATGCCGGAATACAGGTGCTGCTCCCGAGGGAAGGACAAGTTCGCCGTCGAGTGCCTTCGCCAAGTCTCGACCACCTGAGATGTAGTCGTTGTGCAGATGGGTCTCGAGCACGTAGCGAAGCTCAGCACCCGAATCATTGAGCACGTCTTGGAAACGATCGATGTCTCGCTGCGGGTCGACTACGACTGCAAGGCCATCGTGGGTCAAGACATAAGTCGAGTCACCAAGACCCTCGGTGCGGATGATCTCGATCTGCAAGATCAGTCCTGGAGTCCGAGTGCGTGCATGCCACCGACCAGGTTGGCGACGTCGACGTACCCGTTGAACGCGAGATAGGTCGCGACCTGTTGGCTCCTTCCACCACTTCGACATACACAGAGAATCGCCTTGTCTTTGGGGATCTCATCGATGCGGTCCATGATCTCAGTCATGCTGATCCGGGTGGCCCTCGGGAGTGTGCCTTGTTCCCACTCTTCGGGCTGACGCACGTCTAGAACTATTGCGTCGTTGTCCTCGGCCCAACTTTCCCACTTACGCCACGGCACCTGTTCAATCTCATTCATCACGCCCTAATCGTACGTTGCCGTTGCGGTCGACAACGGACCGTCCGGACCTACACTCGCCCGCGTCACAAGTAGCGGAGGGTGAGCATCGACATCGCAGTACTCGCATCGGGCTCAGGTTCCAACCTTCAGACCCTTATCGACACACCAGATATCAGGCCAAGAATCGTCTGTGTTGTCTCGGATAATCCGGCCGCCCCGGCTCTCGACCGGGCTCAGACGGCCGGAATCGCCACCATGGTTGTGCGGTGGCAAGACCACACGGATCGGGATCAATTCTCGGAAGCCGTGGGTGATGCAGCTGAAGCCCATGGGGCCAAGGGCGCCGTTTTGGCCGGCTTCATGAGGGTGTTGTCGAAGGGCTTTATTGACAGATTCCCCAATCGGGTGCTGAACATCCATCCTTCTCTCCTACCAGCGTTTCCCGGTGCGCATGCGGTTGAGCTTGCCCTGGCGCATGGTGTGACCGTCACAGGGGTGACGGTTCATGTCGTCGACGAGAAGGTGGATCATGGTCCGATTGTGGCCCAACGTTCGGTGGAGGTGGACCCGGACGACACGGTGGAAAGTCTTCATGCACGCATCCAGGTTGAGGAACACTCCCTCTACCCGGACGTGGTCAGGGCGCTAGTCAACGGAAAGCTGACCGTCGACGGTCGAAAGGTGGTGTGGGAGTGAGTCGTGTTCTGGTGAGTGTCTATGACAAGACCGGCCTGGTGGCGTTTGTGAAAAGGCTCAGGGATGCCGGCTACGAGGTTGTGTCCTCAGGGGGCACCGCCGCGGCGCTCGAAGAAGAAGGCATCGACGTGACCAGAGTGAGCGATGTCACCGGGTCGCCAGAAATCTTGGGTGGCAGAGTGAAGACACTTCACCCGCGGATCCACGGCGGCATCCTCGCCAGAGGTGTCGAAGACGACGCCGAGCTGGCTGCCAACGACATCGACCGATTCGACATGGTCGTGAGCAATCTCTATCCATTTCGCGAGACCCTTGCCGCCCCTGACGCCACCGACATAGAGATCATCGAGAAGATCGATATCGGTGGTCCGGCGATGGTCCGGGCAGCTGCCAAGAATCACCGTCATGTAGCTGTGGTCGTATCGCCAGATCAATACGACGATGTCGCGGAATCAGTGGAGAGGGGAGGGCTCTCTGATGAGTTTCGGCGGCGTCTCGCAGCTGAAGCCTTCTTCCATACCGCCAGCTATGACGCCGCAATCGTGGGTTGGGTCGGCGATGATCGTGTTATCCCATTGCGCAGGGTCTCCGGGCTGCGCTACGGCGAGAATCCCCATCAGCAAGCGGAGTTGTTTCGGGAGGACGGCGTCGACTCTTGGTGGTCAACTGCCACTCAGCATCAGGGCAAAGAGATGTCGTTCAACAACTACGCAGATGCCGACGCAACCTGGCATCTGACGGCAGATCTCGGACCGAATTCGGTGGTTGTGGTGAAACACACCAATGCGGCCGGCGCAGCGCGAGCTGCCACCATCAAGGAGGCCTTCGATCTCGCATGGGCTGGCGACCCACTTGCTGCATTTGGAGGCGTGATCGGCATCAACGGCACCCTCGACCTGGCAACTGCCGAGGAGATCGCCCAACGTTTTGTGGAAGTGGTAGTTGCTCTCGACGCGGACCACGACGCCCTTGCCATCCTCGCTCCCAAGACCAACGTGAGAGTCATGACGGCACCCCTTCCCGCGACCGGTGATCTCGACTTGCGTCGTGTCGACGGTGGCTTGCTTTCACAAGATCGTGACACGGCAGGTGACGGAGAGTGGACTGTGGTATCGGACCGGGCACCCTCGAACGAGGAGATGATGTCTCTGCAGTTTGCCTGGACAGTGGCGGCACACACCAAGTCGAATGCAGTGGTACTAGCTCACGGTGAGCAGGCGGTGGGTGTCGGTGCCGGGGACCAGTCAAGAGTCGGTGCGGCCGACCGGGCGGTGGTGAAGGCGGGTGACCGTGCCAAGGGCGCAGTCGCCGCCTCAGATGCGTTCTTCCCATTTCGGGATGGTCTCGACACCCTCGCCGCGGCCGGTGTTGTGGCTATCGTCGAACCGGGCGGTTCCAAGAACGATCAAGAACTGATCGACGCTGCCAATGAGCATGGAATCACGCTCGTATTCACTGGCGAGAGGCATTTCAGACATTGACATGAGCGCACAAGTACTCGACGGAAAACTGGTGGCCGCGACCGTCAAAGACGAGGTGGCAGCCGGAGTCAACCAACTGGATTACAGCCCGGGTCTGGCGACGATCCTGGTCGGCGATGACCCGGGCTCACATGCCTATGTGAGGGGAAAACGCAGAGACGCCGAGCAGGTCGGGATGATCTCTATCCATCACGAACTGCCGTCGACTGCGACTCAAGGAGAAGTTGCCGGTCTGGTTGATGATCTCAACACAGACGACTCGGTGGACGGGATCCTGGTCCAGTTGCCACTCCCATCAGGCCTCGACTCGGAGGCGATTGTGGAGCGCATCGACCCAGCCAAAGACGTCGACGGTTTGCACCCGTTCAACCTCGGGCTATTGGTGCTCGGGCGTCAGGGTCTGCGTCCATGCACGCCGAGTGGTGTGCTTCGGATGCTCGATCACTACGGAATCTCCACTTCGGGTGCCAGGGCTGTCGTAGTGGGACGGTCGTTCCTCGTCGGACGCCCTCTCGCCCTGATGCTCTCCGAACGGGGAGCCGACTCCACGGTTACGGTGGCGCATTCTCGGACCGCAGACCTGGCTGGGGAGACCAGCGATGCCGACATTCTTATCGCCGCCGCCGGCGCCGTCGGGCTGATCAAGGCAGAGCACGTGAAACCGGGTGCGACGGTTATCGATGTCGGTATTAACCGCACCGATGACGGTCTGGTGGGTGATGTTGATTTCGATTCTGTGGCTGAAGTTGCTGGCGCCATCACCCCGGTTCCGGGCGGGGTTGGCCCAATGACCAGGGCGATGCTCCTCGTCAACACACTCCGTGCCGCAGGGGCTCGCCGCTCCTAGTCCTCCTCGAGTTCGGCGACGAACTCTGCGACATACATAGATAGAGCGAACCGGAACCACTGGTTCCGGCGATTGTGGGGGATGGCAGGGTCGGGCTATACCGACCCTTCCGCCTTAAGAGAGGGCTGCTACCGAAAACACGACGTGGAAGGGCTGGCAGTAGATGACCACGCTGCCAAACCCCGAGATGTCGAATTCGTCGGGAATCTCATAGTTTTGGTCTCCGATGTTGCCTTTCAGAGACCCGAGATCTACGTATCCGGCAATATCGTCCCGGTTTTCGGGGTCGGCGTTTGGCACCAAGAGAACGTGCAGATCAGGTCCGTTGGTGACCTCGAAGCTCTCGAAGCGAAGAACCAAGCTGGCATCGTCGAGCTCGTAGATCGTTGCGGTCCCCGTGCCTTGATGGAAATTGTCGAAGTCCTCGAATTGGCCGGAAGCAATTGAATTCGGCTCGCCTGCTTCAGGCATGTCGTCGGAGGCTGAAGTGTCGGGTTCGGCGGCGGCATCTTCCATTTCCTCTTCAACCTCTTCATGGGTCATGTCATCTGGGATTATCGCCTCCGCCGACATGGGAAACTCCTCGTTCACCTCTGTATCGAGGAATAGCGGAGACCCAAGCCACCAGCCGGCGGCCAGCACGGGAACGGCAACAACAACCCCGACGATGATCCAAGTTCGTTTGCTCACTGGAAGCATCCTGCCGAGTTGGGCTGAAAGGGGACGTAAATCATCGGTTAGCTAGTCTCAATTTTTCCGATTCACATCCCTAGGAGTCTTCGTCATGGCTACACCAATCACGACGGGGCCGGACGGTCTCGACGTACCGAACGATCCCATTATCCCTTTCATTGAGGGCGATGGTATTGGCCCCGACATCTGGGCCGCGGCTGTCAGGGTCTTCGACGCTGCTGTGCACAAGGCCTACGACGGTGAGCGCGAAATCGAGTGGACCGAGGTGCTTGCCGGTCAGAAGGCATTCGACGAGACCGGTTCTTGGCTTCCCGAAGAGACCGTTGCTGCGTTTGCCCAGTACCTGGTTGGGATCAAGGGTCCACTTACGACGCCGGTGGGCGGCGGTATTCGCTCATTGAACGTGGCACTTCGTCAGCGGCTCGACCTATATGCCTGTGTCCGGCCGGTGCGTTGGTTTGATGGTGTTCCCTCACCGGTCAAGGATCCCGATGCTGTCGACATGGTGATTTTCCGGGAGAACACAGAAGACGTCTACGCGGGTAAAGAAGTGGAAGAAGGCAGCGAGGAAGCACGGAAGCTGCTCGCTTTTGTCCTGGAGGAGTTCGGCTGGGAGATCCGCGAGGATTCGGGTCTCGGGTTGAAACCAATTTCGATAACCGGCTCGAAACGACTGATCAGAGCTGCCTTGGAATATGCGATCGAAAATGGTCGCGATTCGGTGACCTTGGTCCACAAGGGCAACATCATGAAATTCACCGAGGGTGCCTTCCGCACCTGGGGCTACGAACTGGTCAAAGAAGAGTTTTCCGATCTTGCGGTGTCATGGGAAGACTCAGGTGGAGAGGCCGGGGACAAGATTCTGGTCCAGGATGTCATCGCCGACGCAATGCTTCAACAGATCCTTACCCGCCCGGAGAACTACGACGTTATTGCCACAACAAACCTCAACGGCGACTATCTCTCCGACGCTCTTGCCGCCCAGGTAGGGGGCATCGGGATCGCCCCAGGAGGGAACATCAATTACGACACTGGCGTCGCCGTGTTTGAAGCCACCCATGGAACGGCTCCTAAATACACGGGTCAGGACAAGGTCAATCCCGGTTCGATCATTCTTTCTGGCGAGATGATGTTTCGGTACATGGGTTGGGACGATGCAGCCGATTTGATAATCAAAGGCCTAAAGGGAGCAATTTCGGCGAAGACGGTGACCTACGATTTCGAACGTCTCATGGAGGGCGCGACCAAGGTGAAGACATCCGAGTTTGGTGACGCAATCATCGCCCACATGTAGCAGTCAGGTGGAGGCCTAGCTCGCGTCAGGGCAAGAAGTCTGAGGATCTCCAAGTAGAGCCAGATGGCGATAAACACTGCAAACGTGGCCAAGACGGTCTGGACGATGATGCCCTCCCACGATTCTGAGTAGATCCGGGAAACGAGCGAAATCAACAAGATGGCATCGATCGCCTCGGCGTTCATCCACCCGAAGGCCGCTCCGATCATCAGGAGAATGAACAAGAAGCCGGTGATTTGGAGAACATGACCAATTGTCATCTGGTCGCCGGGGGATTCGAATAATTGTGCGGCACCGGTTTGGTGTGACGCATCGAGTGCGCCTTGTTCGCCGAATTGCTTCTTCAAGACCCGGTTGGCTTTGACTTTTGATAGTAAGGGCGCCCATAGGGACATGCCCACATAGGTACCTACAATTGGCAGCTAACGAGCGGAGCGCCTGTGACCACAATTGAGATCACACGAGCCAGCGACGTACTCCCAGAGGAGGAGATCGCAGCTCTCCAACCTGTGGTCGACGACATCAATCGGCTCAAAGTCGAGCGCAATGCGATCGTTGCCGCCCACAACTACATGACGCCGGACATATATCACCTGGCCGCCGACATCACTGGTGATTCTTTGGCCCTCGCCGACCTGGCCCTCGAAACTGACGCCGACGTGATCGTGCTTGCCGGAGTGCATTTCATGGCCGAGACCGCCAAAATCATCAATCCGGCGAAGACCGTCCTGATTCCTGATCTGCGGGCTGGCTGCTCCCTCGCCGATGGCATCACCGGGGCCGACGTGCGCCAAATGAGAGAGCAGTTTCCTGGCGTTCCCGTTGTGTCTTACGTCAACACGTCGGCTGAGGTGAAGGCTGAATCGGACATCACATGCACGTCGGGCAACGCGGTGAAAGTGGTCGAGTCTCTAGGAGTCGATCGGGTGATCTTCACTCCCGATCAATACCTCGGTAAGTGGGTGGCTTCAAAGACCGATGTCGATGTGATCCTTTGGGAGGGATCGTGCATGGTTCATGAGCGGTTCACCGGCGAGGAGATCTCCGACTACAAAAAGGACATGGGCGACATCACAGTGATCGCGCATCCTGAATGCCCGCCCGATGTTCTTGCAGAGGCCGACTATGTGGGTTCGACCTTCGGCATGATCAACTGGGTCAAAGATCACCAACCAGCCCAGGTCATGATGATCACTGAGTGTTCCATGGCAGACAATGTCGCATCGACCGCACCTGATACGAGTTTCGTCCGACCCTGCAACCTCTGTCCCCATATGAAGCGGATCACCCTCGACAACATTCGCAACTCACTGGCAACGATGACTCATCAGATCGAGATCCCTGAGGAGATCGCCGATCGGGCCCGGCTCGCCGTGACACGCATGCTCGAGGTCGGTCGACAGGACTGAAGCCAACTGATGGCCGATCTCACTCGTCTTGACGCTCCGATCGTTGTCGGTGCCGGTGTCGCCGGTCTTTCCGTGGCGCTCGGATTGCCCCGGGCCTATGTGATCACCGCACCCGAGATGGGGTCGACATGGTGGGCTCAAGGGGGGATCGCTGCAGCTCTCTCATCAGACGATTCGCCGGACCAACATGCCGCTGACACCTTGGCAGTCTCCGGTGGATTGGCCGTTGCTGAGGCGGTCGAAGCGTTGACAGCCGGAGGGCCGGAGGCGATTGCCCGACTGGTGCAGATGGGAGCCGAATTCGACCGTGACGATGAGGGTTCGCTTCTGCTCGGGCGCGAAGGAGGTCATCACAAACGGCGGGTGGTTCATGCCGATGGAGATGCGACAGGGGCTGAAGTGATGCGTGCTCTCAACCACGCAATAGACGCAAGCGACCGAGTCATCCAGATCAATGGGAGGGTTGTTGATCTGGTTCGCATCGACGGGCGCGTAGGCGGAGTGATCACAGCCAACGGAAGAAGGCGTCACATCTACACGGGACCCGCCGTGATTCTGGCAACTGGTGGTGCAGGACGTATGTACTCCCAAACCACCAACCCGCCCGGTGTGACAGGCGACGGGATCATCATGGCAGGGCGTGCCGGCGCCAGACTTGCCGATCTCGAGTTCGTTCAATTTCATCCGACAGCTCTGTTGGCCGGCAAAGATCCGATGCCACTCCTCACCGAGGCTCTCCGTGGAGAAGGAGCAACCCTGGTTGACCCCCATGGCCGTCGTTTCACGGACCAATACCATCCGATGGCCGAACTTGCGCCTCGAGACATCGTGGCAAGGGCCATCTACTGGCAGTATGACCACGGTTCCAGCGCCTATCTCGACGCTCGTTCGCTTCCGAACTTCCACGAGCGATTCCCAACGGTCACCGCTCATGCTCTGTCTGTCGACCTTGACCCGACCACAGACCTCCTCCCGGTGTCGCCGGCTGCTCACTACTTCATGGGGGGAATCGACGCCGGCACGAATGGTCGGACCACAGTCGACGGGCTGTGGGCGGTGGGTGAGTGTTCGTCGACAGGGGTCCATGGTGCTAACCGACTCGCCTCCAACTCCCTCCTCGAAGGCCTGGTGTTTGGCGCGCGCGTGGCCACCGATGTTGCCACTACCAGCGAATCGCCCGAGGGCGAGGTGTCGGTCCCTAAAGACGCTCTGGATCTTCCGGTGACTCCAGGTCCAGCCCTGGAGGATCTCCGCAAAGTGATGTGGGACAGGGTCGGTTTGGTCAGAACCGGGAACGGTCTGTGGGAGGCTCGGAACGCCATCTTGGATCTTCAGTCGATTCTGGGTCGCACCATCGCCGGCCGCAATGCGGCCGAGTTGGGTCTGATGATTGTGATGGCAGCACTCCGTCGGTCCGAGTCGCGGGGTGGCCACTACCGAGCGGACTACCCAGACTCGGATCCAATGCAAGAGCATCGAACCTTGATCGACCCGGGGATAGTCGAGACAGTGGTGGCATTCGCGTGAACCAGGACGACTACACCGACATAGTCGAGCGGGCTCTCCTCGAGGACTTGGGCACAATCGGAGATATCACCACCGATGCCGTTGTTGATCCGGAGGGTCGGTCACGAGCCGAGCTGCGACCGAGGGTGTCCGGTGTTGTCGCCGGGCTAGACGTTGCGGCGTTTGTGTTCGAAAAGGTCGACGCCGGCTTGAGTTTTCGACCACTCGCAGCCGACGGTGACCGAGTGAGCCACGGCGTTTCAATAGCGTCAGTGGATGGAAGCTCACGCTCGATTCTCACCGGCGAGCGAACCGCACTCAACCTTCTTGGGCGGATGTCGGGCGTGGCCACCGCAACGGCGAAGCTGGTTGATGCCGTTAGGGGAACCGGGGCGCTGATATCGGATACGCGAAAGACGATGCCAGGGCTTCGGGTGTTGGATAAGTACGCCGTCGTAGTCGGGGGTGGCGTCAACCATCGGATGGGTCTCTACGACGCGGTGTTGATCAAGGACAATCACATTGCGGCCGCCGGCGACATTTCAAACGCGGTCGAGTCCGCACGCCAGGCTGTCGGTTCCGATGTTTTGGTCGAAATAGAGGTGGACAATCTCGATCAGTTGCGGGTCGTGCTCGACACCGACGCCGATCGTGTCTTGCTCGACAACATGGATATCGACACATTGCGGCAAGCGGTTGCGATCGCCGACGACAAAGTCGTCACTGAAGCCTCGGGAGGGGTGACTTTGGAGGCGGTGCGTGGTATCGCCGAAACTGGGGTGGACATCATTTCGGTTGGTTGGATTACTCACTCTCCGCCGCAATTGGATATTGGTCTCGACTTCATCTCGTAGTAGCTCATCAGTAGCCTCGGTGCCATGAAAGACCCAGTCCGTATAGCTGTCACCGGAGCCGCCGGTCAGATCGGTTACAGCCTCCTTTTTCGAGTCGCATCAGGCGGAATACTTGGCCCAGATCAGCCGGTGATTCTTCAGATGCTTGAGATCACACCGGCCCTTCCTGCCCTTGCAGGGGTGGCAATGGAGCTCGATGACTGTGCGTTCCCGCTCCTCGCCGGAATGGTGCAGACCGACGATGCGGACGAGGCGTTCGGCGATGCCGAGATTGCACTTCTGGTTGGGGCGATGCCGCGCAAACAGGGGATGGAACGGGCAGATCTCCTCTCCGCCAACGGGGCCATATTCACAGCCCAGGGCAAGGCGATCGCGGATTCGGCCACCCCAGACGTCAGGGTCCTCGTAGTCGGCAACCCGGCCAATACCAACGCACTAATTGCGATGAACAACGCCGACGGGATGAACCCGCGCAATTTCACGGCGATGATGCGTCTCGATCACAACCGGGCAGTGAGCCAGCTCGCCGCGCGGATCGGCCAGCCGGTTGGTGCAATCAAGAAGATGACAATCTGGGGCAACCACTCCACTACGCAGTACCCCGATCTGTTCCATTGTGAGGTGGACGGCCAATCCGCCTATGACCTCGTGGCCGATCATGACTGGGTTGACGGTGAGTTCATCCCCACGGTGGCGAAGCGAGGGGCTGCGGTTATCGAGGCTCGTGGGGCATCGTCAGCGGCGTCGGCGGCGAACGCGGCCATCGACCACATGCGTGACTGGGTGGAGGACACCCCGGAGGGAGATTGGGTGTCGATGGGTGTCCCGTCCGATGGTTCTTACGGTGTGCCGGAGGGTCTGATCTCGTCGTTCCCTTGTGTCGTTCGTGATGGCGAGTGGCAGATAGTCAGAGGGCTACAGATAGATGACTATTCGCGCGGCAAAATCGACTCCTCCGTTGCCGAACTCGAGTCGGAGCGTGACACCGTACGAGAACTCGGCTTGATCTAACCCATGCGCACCCGCTAGGAATGAATTACGAGATAACTTCGCCTGTCTCGCTGAATTCCATCACCGGCCGTACTTCGACCTTGCCGTACCAAGTGCCGGGGATCTGCTGGGCTACGGCCAAGGCTCCATCGAGATCATCGGCGTTGATCAGGTAGAAGCCGCCGAGGACTTCTTTGGTCTCGGCAAACGGCCCATCAGTGAAAGTGGGTGTTCCACCCTTTTCGCTCATGGTGATGGTCGTGGCGGTCCCGGTCGGGTGGAGAGCTTCGCCTCCGGCAAGCGACTCCTCGTTGACTTGACCAAATTCCATGTATTCGCCTGTGATCTTTTGCATCACTTCCGGCGGAGGTTCTCTGGTCTCATCGTCAGCGTTTCCGTATATGAGTGCTGCGTACTTAGGCATCTTGGATTCCCTTCGCTAGTGGTGCCTTACGTCTCTATGACGAAGCTACCCGTCGGGAATCGACACACACGATTCAACAAATGACAAGGAGGTCTTCGGGGGGTCAGGTTCGAGACCACACCAGAATGATTAGTACTCGACGTCCAGCGAGCCTACGGCTGCACCCCATTGGGCGATGGCGCTCTGATGCATCATCAGCTTCGCGAGATTGCCCGAGACTTTGAGCTTGCCGGTCATGAATGCGGTCTGCGTGTTCAGCTCACCCTTTGAGATTGCAGCTGCCGTGTCATACGACTGTTTGACGGTGACGTCAGCGCCGTCGAGGTCGCCGAGAGCCATGGTCGCATTGCCAACACCTGCGGAGAGGTAGTAATTGACCTCACCGTCGGGACCGTCTTCAGTCTCGAACTGAATCGCGAGGTCGGCAGCGCCGATGGCGTTCTTGAAACCGTCGTGACTGGCGAGGGCGGAGGTGACCTCCAAGGCCCACTCCTCACTTAGGAATTTGGACACGTGCGTCTCCTTGTGCGTCTTAAGGGCCGGATCGTAGTTGCCGCAGAAAGCTGAAACCAATGTTCAAATGATCAGCTTTGCGATTGATGTCTCGACACCCCTCGAGAGGCGGGCAAGGGGCTCCCTGGGATACCCAGGCTCCAAACCGGCAGCCTTGGCCGCCGCTTTGACACCAGGGACACCATGTGCTTCGACACTCGCACTCAGGGTGCTCAAACGTTTCTGAAGACGACGGGCGCTTGCTGGTTCAGTCTTGGCAGCTTCCAACGTCTCGAGAACCAGCTGAGGCGCATAATTGCCGCTCCCAGTGATGGCGCCGTCACATCCCACCGCCATTGCCCCTGTAAGAGCACGAGACGAGCCTGAGTAGAGACGGAAGGACTTCGGCGTAGCGTCGATGATCGACTGCAACCTGACCACATCACCGCTCGAGTCCTTCATGCCGACGATGTTTTCATGACGGGACAATCGCCAAATCAACTCCAGCGGTAGCGAATATGCCGTAACGGGTGGCACCGAATATAGGAACACCGGTAAGACGGATCGGTCGGCGACTGTTCGATAGAAGCGAAGGACCGCCTCATCGCGATCGCGAGCAAGTGTCGTTGGCGTGAGCACCAGAAGACTGTCGGCTCCGGCTTCAGTTGCCTCAGCAACCTGGGTCAACGCGCCCCGAGTCGACTGAGCGGCGATCCCAACCATGAAGTGGGCTTTTCGCCGCCTGCCTGCCTTTACCAGTCGAGCCCGTTCTCCCGTTTCGAGATATGGACCTTCCCCATTGGAGCCCCCGATGACGTAGCCCTCAATCCCGCGTTCAGCGAGGGTTCGCATATTGGAGGTGTGTGCCTTGATGTCGAGCTCACCCCGTTGACCAAAAGGCGTGATCAAGGCCGGCATGAACTCGGGTGGTGGAAGCACCGCACCACGTTAGAGCCGAAGCTGCTTCTCAGGAGGTCAGGTCAGCTCTGCGACACCAAACGACGATTCTTGAACTTCGCCTTGACGAAGTCGGCGTTCATCATTGCGATGAAGTCGATCGAGATCTGCTTGGGACACGCCTTCTCGCACTCGCCGTGATTGGTGCAGGAACCGAAGTAGTCCTCCATGATTTCGACCATGTTCTCGGTGCGTGTCCACCGCTCAGCTTGACCTTGGGGGAGCAGGTTGAGATGGCTGATCTTGGCGGCAGTGAAGAGGTTGGCCGCACCATTCGGGCAGGCGGCAACACACGCACCGCAGCCAATGCAGGCGGCTGCATCGAACGCGATATCGGCGACACCCTTTGGAATCGGTATCAGATTGGCGTCGGGCGCCGAACCGGTGTCGACAGAGATGTATCCACCAGCCTCGATGATTTGATCGAAGGACGACCGATCTACCACCAAATCGCGCACCAAGGGAAAACCGGTGGCTCTCCACGGCTCGACCACGATGCTCGCTCCGTCTTCGAATTTCCTCATGTGAAGTTGACATGTTGCGGTCCCCAGTTGTGGCCCATGTGGTTGACCATCGATCATCACACCGCAGCTGCCACAGATCCCTTCGCGACAGTCGTGGTCGAAGGCCACCGGCTCCTCGCCCTGATTTACGAGACGCTCATTGAGGAGGTCCAGCATCTCGAGGAAAGACATCTCGTCGGAGACGCCGTCCACCTGGTAAGTCTTGAACTCACCCCGAGCGTCGGGGCCTTCCTGTCTCCAGACCTGGAGTGTGATGTTCACTTGTAGCTCCGGGTGGTCAGCTCGACGTTTTCGAAGTCGAGCGACTCTTTGTTCAGCTCTGGAGCAGCGGCGTCGCCGGTCCACTCCCACGCCGAGACGTACGCATAGTGCTCGTCGTCACGCATCGCCTCACCTTCGCCAGATTGGTGCTCTTCGCGGAAGTGGCCGCCGCAGGACTCTTCACGGTCGAGAGCATCAACACACATTGCCTGGGCTAGCTCAAAGAAGTCGTCGACACGCTGCGCCCTCTCCAAACTCTGGTTGAGGCTCTCGTTTCGACCCAGTACTCGCGTATCGCTCTTAAATTCCTCATGTAGGGCCGGGATGTCTGAGAGGGCTTTCTGAAGGCCAGATTCGTTGCGGACCATGCCGCAATGCTCGAGCATGATCTTGCCCAACTCCTTATGGAACCAGTCGACTGACCGTCTGCCATCGGTTGTCAGGTATCCGTCGACCTGGCTAACAACTTCATCCTCGATCTTGGTGAAGACCGGATCGTCGCTTGGCACAGCATCAGTGTTGAGATAGTCAGCCAAGTAGTCGCCAATGGTGGAAGGAAGAACGAAATAGCCGTCGGAAAGCCCCTGCATTAGTGCAGAGGCTCCGAGACGGTTCGCACCATGATCGCTGAAGTTGGCCTCACCGATTGCATAGAGCCCTGGCACCGTTGTCATCAGGTTGTAGTCCACCCATAGGCCACCCATTGTGTAGTGCGGTGCCGGGTAGATGCGCATCGGCACGTTGTAGGGGTCCTCGTCGGTGATGCGGTTGTACATCTCGAAGAGATTCGAATACTTGTCTTCCACCGACGCTCTGCCATCTCGTTCGATGGCGCTCATGAAGTCGAGATAGACGCCGTTCCTGAGAGGGCCTACACCGTGGCCGGAGTCCACCATGCGTTTGGATGCTCTACTGGCGACGTCGCGAGGAACCAGATTCCCGAATGCTGGATAGACACGTTCCAAGTAGTAGTCACGGTCTTCTGCTGGGATCTCGTTGGCTGCTCGGCTCTCGTCGACATTCTTCGGCACCCAAATTCGTCCGTCGTTCCGCAACGACTCTGACATCAATGTCAATTTCGATTGGAACTCGTCAGACGCGGGAATGCACGTCGGGTGGATCTGGGTGAAACACGGGTTGGCGAAGGCAGCCCCGCGACGGTGGGCCCTCCAAATTGCGGTGACGTTGGACGCCATGGCGTTTGTTGAAAGATAGAAGACGTTTGAGTAGCCACCGGTTGCAAGAACCACCGCATGTCCCGAATGAGCGGTGACATCACCGTTGACCAGGTCTCTGACAACCACACCCACGGCCCGGCCATCTTTGACAACAACATCGAGCATCTCGGATCGCGTGTGTAGCTTCACCTTTCCTCTGTCAACCTGTCGCATCAGTGCTGAGTACGCCCCGAGCAGCAATTGCTGACCGGTGGCGCCTCTGGCGTAGAAGGTTCGGGACACCTGGGCTCCGCCAAACGAACGGTTGTCGAGTAGTCCGCCGTACTCGCGAGCAAACGGCACACCCTGTGCCGTTGCCTGGTCAATTATGTTGAGTGATACCTCGGCGAGACGGTGGACGTTGGCCTCTCGGCTCCGGTAGTCGCCGCCTTTGACGGTGTCATAGAAAAGCCGGTAGATCGAGTCGCCGTCGTTGTGGTAGTTCTTGGCGGCGTTTATCCCGCCCTGCGCGGCTATCGAATGGGCTCGACGTGGCGAGTCGTGGAATGTGAATACCTCGACGTCGTAGCCCAGTTCACCGAGGGACGCTGCCGCGGACGCTCCTGCCAGCCCGGTTCCGATGATGAGGATCTTGAACTTGCGTTTGTTGCTCGGATTGACCAGCCGACTGTCGAACTTGTGGTTCTCCCATTTGTCTGCAATCGGGCCCTCGGGCACCTTGGCGTTCAGCTGCAGAGTCATCGTTTACTCCACAAATCCAAACAGGACAGCCAACGGCATGATGGAGTTGCCGACAAAAACGACCAGCGCAAGGCCAACGGCGAAGCCACGGCGCCAAAGGTTGAAGCGAGGATGGTTGATGCCAAAACTCTGGAACATCGACCACGCGCCGTGGTAGAGGTGGATGGCGAGCAGGGCCATCGCGATGACATAAAAGGCGGTCACCGGCGCCCGTTGGAAACTCGCAACGAAGTTGGCGTATACCTCACCGTGCGCCCACGTTTCGGGTGCGGCCGGCTGGACGCCCCAGGTGAGGTCGGCGAGATGGAAGAGCAGAAAGAAGCCGAAGATCGTTCCGCTCCATCTCATGGTTCGACTGGCGTAGGACGCCGCCACATAGGTGCGAGGTCCCTCATAGGCCTCGGCGCGAGCCCGGTGATTCATCAGCGTCAGGGAGTATGAGGCATGAATATGAAGGAGGAACATCACTATCAAACCGGTGCGGAGGGCCCAGAGGACCACTCCCTCGGGGAGAAGGGGAAAGAGCAGAGAACGGAGTGCCTCCGCATAGAGATCGATCTCGGGGACGCCGCCGATGTCGGGTAGGAAGATCTTCCAGTTCCCAACCATGTGAATGAGAACGAACACGATGATCGCAAGACCTGTGAAGGCCATCACCCATTTCTTGCCTACAGCTGAGCGGTAGAAAGCGATCGGGAAGGGGGCCCGTTTCTTTTCGATCGTGGCTGTCACTGGCAGCGCCATTATGCCAGCCCTGCGTTTGCACAAAGCGGTACTGAGTACGTCCCCTGCAACCGCATATGGCTTCGGGTCTCGACCACGGTCTTGACGGCGCGCGTGCTATCCCATAATGTCAAGCTTGTAATTACACGGTTGTGAGGAGATTCTGAATGCAGAGCAAGCTCGTCGAGGCCTTAGCGATAGGTGAGCTTTCCTGGCAGGACTACGCCAACTGCCGTGGTGCCGATGCCGATCTGTTCTTTCCCGAACGGGGGGCTTCCACCAGAAAAGCGAAAGCAATCTGCGGGGCATGCGAAGTGAAAGGCGCCTGCCTCGACTACGCGATCGACATGGGAGAGAAGTTCGGAATCTGGGGTGGTCTCAGTGAGCGAGAGCGACGGCGGGTTCGTCGTGAACGTCAGATTGCCCAGCGCCGAGTCAGCTAGGAGCGCTACAAGTACAGACCGGTCTGGTCTTCCTCGTTCTCACGCTGGCGTGGGGCGCTTAACGCACGTTTCTGCATCTCTTGGAGCTGTCCTTGAGTCTGCATCTGTTGACTCCAAAGCGATGCTTGGATTCCGTGGAAGAGACCTTCGAGCCACCCGATCAGCTGTGCTTGTGCCACTCGCACCTCTGACTCCGTGGCGTTCGTCTTGTTCAGCGGAATCATTATTTCGTTGAATTCCTCCTGAAGTTCAGATGAGAGGACATCACGGAGCTCCTCCACAGACCGGGAGTGGACTTCTGCGAGTCGTTTTCGACCTCCATCGTCCAGCGGCGCTTGGCGGGCTTCGTCAAGCATCGCTCTGGTCATCGAAGCGATCCGGATCAGCTTGGTGGGCTCGGTGATTGGAGGCGTCTCCTCAGAAGGCTCTTCGTCACCCGACGCTTCGTCGACAGAGTCTGGTTTCAGGGGTTCTTCCATCGCCTTAAGCCTATCTGCCATCCTGTCGGCCGAATGCGCGCTGTCCTCATATTCACCTTGACCTACACGATCGGTCTGTACGCATATGGGACGATCCTCGACAGCCCGTTGACCAATCTCTACACGGCGATCAATATTGGCTTGTTCTTTCTGTTCGGCCTCCTCCACATCTGGGCGAAGTGGCCGGTTCATGCTTTGTGGGCGGTTTCCCTGGTCGGACTGGGCAACATGTTGGGCGGTGTTTTGCTCGTCGACGGAATGCCCCTCTACACCGTCGAGTTCATCGGCCCGATTCGGTATGACAAATTCTTTCATGCAGCGGCTTCGGCGGCATTGTTGGTCGTTGCCTGGGAGGCTATGAAACATTGGGCCGGTGAGGGATATCACCGTGGAGGACTGCTGCTATTTACATGGCTCGTGGTGATGGGTGGGGGTGCAGTGGTAGAGATCGCCGAGTTGATCGGATCGGTTGCGAGCGACGTGAATGTCGGAACGTATGAGAACAATATTCTCGATCTGGTGGCAAACGGTCTCGGGGCGCTGGTCGGCGTCGGTTTCGTCCTATGGTGGGAAAGACGCCACGACTCGCAGCGGGCAGTGACCTGAACAACCCCCTTAAACCCTGCCGCTCTGTCACGTACCATCAGTTTCAGTAATGATGAGGACGACTGATGGCTGAGGAATACCCCCCGATACTCGATGCGGCGCAGGTGGCGGAACTGCTGGGGATGAACGTGCAGATGGTGAGACAATATGCCCGGGAGGGTCGGCTACCGGCTTACAAGCTCCCGGGTGGTCGCACCTTCAAGTTCTTTCGCGATGAGATCTATGAATTCGTTCGTTCGCACCCGGTGACCGCCGTGGAAGACGGCGTCAGTGAGAGTCAATCGATCGAATAGTCCCCAACACGATTTCCATGGGTATGTAGAGCCGGCGTTCGTCGACGTCAGCCACCTCAATATGGTCGGCTGCCACAACGGTGATCTTGCCAAATACAAGTTCCCCCCGGTCCAGCGTCAGTCTGATCGTGGTCTCGCCGGCTGCATGCTGGTGAAGTGCGCCTTGGAACGATTCTGCTGTGTCAGCGGACTCAACAGGGGGTCCGTCGGCGTTGAGGATCGACCATCGGGCGCGTTGGAGTCCCACTTCTGCGACTTGACCGGGTCCTTGAATGGTTACGTAGTCGTCGCCCGCTCCGATGATCGCTCCGGTGAAACTGTGTCCTCCGAATTCGACCGAAATCCTCTCACCACGATTCGCCATCTCCTTGGCAATATCACCAAGGTTGAGTTTCCTGCGTCGGAGCACTTCAGTGAGACGTTCGTCCTCAGCAGCTTCCGCCACCCACTCGGCCCCAGCCGTTTGACGAAGCTCGGCAGCGAGATTTTGGTCGGGCTGTTGGTCTTGATTCATCTTTTCGCGCTCTCGACATTCCGCAGTGGTCGATAGATAGGTTGCCGCATAGTGGCTATGGCGACAACCAAGCCAAGGGAAGCGGGCTCCCTTCCACCGACAGGTCGGACCGTTCGCTGGCGGCCTTCACTGTCGCACATCCTCATCGGGTTGGCAGCGATCCTCGCATTCGCTCTCAATCTTGTGGCCCTTCAGGAGAAGTCGTCGACAACCTTGGTTGTAGTGGCAGATGGCCCCATCGCTGCGGGGACACTGTTCAGCCAAGAAGACATCCGGTTGGTTCCAGTTCCGACGGACTTCGTTGGTCTTGACTCGCTTCTCACCAAATCCGAAGCCCTGGCCGCTGAGGGATGGATTGTGGATCGGCCAATCGGCGCCAGCGCAATCATTGAGGCTTCGGCCGTAGTTGAGCCTGGGGGGCCGTCCGGGTTGAGGTCGATGAGTATCCCGGTCAATCCCGAACATGCTGCCGGAGGTGCGATCCGATCTGGTGATCGAGTTGACATCATTTCAGTGAGCGATGGGCAAGCCTCGTTCGTCGTCAGCGACGTCGGTGTGATCGGTGTTGCCAATGCCTCTGGGGATGCTTTCGGTGTTTCTGGCGACTACTTCATCGTGGTTGGTGTCGACGCTGATCAGGCACTGGCGTTGGCAGAAGCAATGGCATCCGGCTCGGTCGAGTTGCTCCGATCAACGGGCGCTCCGGAAGTGGAGAGCGATATTGGCTCCTGACATCGCCCTTGCTGCATCAGCACGCGAGTGGCCCGATCGCTTGCACCGCCACCTGTTGGACCACGGTGGTGGAAGGGTGACCACTCGGATCATGGAACCCGACCAGGCGATCGATTCGCCGTTCGACGTTCTGTTCATTGACGACATCTGCTCCTTCCTCACGCCCCGCTTGGTGGGAGCTGTCAAGAACAAGGGAGCGGAGGTGATTGGTGTCTTCCTCCCGTCCGATGGGTCAGATGCCAAACGTCGGCTCCTCGAGTGCGGCATCAGCGACGTCATCGAAACCGAGGCCATACCAGAGGAGTTCGTCGACAAAGCCACGGCAGCCATCGCTCACAGGGTCGTAGCTACGGAGAGAGATTTTCGGAAGAGGAGCCATGGATTGAGTGTCGGTGTCACCGGGGCGGCCCAAGGGGTCGGGGTCACCGAACTGAGTACGTCGCTGTCGGCGCTAATCGCACGGAACACAACAGTCGCCCTGGTGGATGCTGATCCACTCTGGCCGAGTGTGGCTCAGCGACTTGACCTCCCACTTCATCCCAACATCAGAACGCTTCTGGATGCAAGCCTTCACAGGTCGGGTGACCTGGGCACGTCGACGCAGCGGGCCGTGGATGTCACCGTTGTGGGTGGAGTCGCCGACACGGCCGTGGCAACACCGCTGAACGGGTCTGAGTTCTCCATCGTGGTTGATTCCTTGGAGCAGATTGCTGAGATCGTGATCGTGGACCTCGGACCCTTAGACCGCGCCATCAGTGGCGTCTTTTCTCGGCTATCGACTGTGGCCGTTGTCGGCTCGGCCGACCCGGTGGGTATGACTCGATTGATGAAGTCAGCGGAAGTCCTCTTGGAATCCGTCGACAGTCAAAGACTCGTCCTAGTCGTCAATAAGGCGCCTTCTCGACCGTACTACCAAGCAGAAATCAGAGCCGAGATCGCAAAGGCACTCCCGGGCTTACCACTGATAGTTCTTCCCTTTGATCGCAGGCTGACTCAGGCGTCGTGGGAAGGCTCAATCCCCGATCGGGGTGCCTTCATCAGAGCAGTGAGGGGCGTCGCACGTGTGATCATGGGAGCGGTCGATGACGACTGACGTCTATGAAGCCCTCCGCCGCGAGGCGCTATCCAGAATCGACGGGAGCGGGATCGATCCTGCCTCGGACGTCGGCGCCGTGCGAGCCCTTCTGGAGTCCACGGTCGATGAGTATCAAAGCAAAGCTCATCTCGGCAACGGCAGGTCTCTAGCAGACCCTCGGCAGACGCTCGATCGACTGTTGGAGTCGGTGACAGGGCGTGGTCCACTCGCACGACTTCTGGAGCGTTCTGACATTGAGGAGATATTCATCGAGGGTGACCATCTCACATACCTCGAGGCCGGCGGCTCGCTCCACGCTTCGCCGATGCCAACAACCGAAGCTGAGAACAGACAGACCATCGAGCACCTTCTGGCTTCGACCGATAGAAGGCTCGACGCCTCCAACCCGATCGTTCAGGCGCGTATCCTCGACGGCAGTGCCCGTTTGACCGCTGTCATACCTCCGGTGGGGGATCATCTCTCCGCCACGATTCGCCGGTTCGCCCTTCGGCGTCAGACACTTGACTCGCTGGTCGAACTTGGTTCGCTGACGGGGGCTGCATCTTCGTTTCTCAAGGCCGCCATGCGCGCTTCGTCGTCGGTGATCATCTCCGGTTCACCCGGATCAGGGAAGACATCGTTTCTGTCCGCATTGATCGCAGCGACACCCCCAGATCGCTGTATACGTGCGTGCGAAGAGGTACGCGAGCTTCATGTCCCTCTTGTGCATGGCTCCTACTACGAGGCACGGGCACCATCTCTGGATGGGAGCGGAGAGATCAGTTTGCGAGATTTGGTGAAGGTCACCCTGGCGATGAGACCGGACGTGATCGTGGTCGGCGAAGTCCGTGGATCGGAGGCTTACGAATTGACTCGTGCCGCCAACGCCGGATGTGGGATGGCCTGCACGGTCCATGCAAACTCTGCAAACGATGCGCTGGATGCTCTGGTAAATGCGGCGCTAATGGCCGGCGAGAATGTTCCAGAGCGCGTTGTGCGAAAAGTGTTCGCCTCATCCATTGATTTCGTGATTCACTTAGATCGCGGCACCAACACCGAAGGTGGAATCGCGAGAGAGACGATGGAAATTCGGGCGATGGTTCCCTCGCTTCACGCCGACTTTTCCACCGAGGCGTTGTTCGTTCGAGAACGATTGGGCGGAAAACTCGAATGGACTGGAGCTCTTCCACCGTCCCAGCTCGCGGCAAGCCTCGAGGAGGTTCTCCCAGATTCGGTCTCGCTTCCGATGGTCTGCCGGGGAGGAGGAGTCGAGTGGTGATTGTTGCTGCGGCGATTGCGACGGCCGTATCAGTTGGTCTCATCGGAGTGTCCGTCGCAGCTGGCACCAATCGGTCTACTCGGCGGCATCTGCGTTTTCGCGAACCGGTCGCAGGGCTTGATGTGTCAACCGGTCGGTTTTGGACGACGGTCCTTGGCGCCGGTGCCGTCGCTTACCTCATGGTCCACGCTCTGACTGGCCTGGTGCCTGTATCCCTAGTCCCGGCCTTGGTCGTGGCGACCTTGCCAAAGGCCTATTTCGCACGAAAACGTTCTGCTCGGCTTGCGGCGGTCCAAGAAGCCTGGCCGGACGGCCTCCGGGATCTCCTCGCCTCCGTGCGCTCCGGTTCCTCTTTGCCCGCTGCGATCGAAAATCTCGCTGCTTTCGGTCCTGCGCCGCTCCGAGACGCCTTCCATGGCTTCGGTGTCTACTCCCGCAGTCTCGGTGTGGTTCCTGCGCTGGAAATGGTGCGTGAAGACCTGTCGGATCCGACATCCGATCGCGTGATTGAAGTTCTCGTCCTCGCCTATGAGCGGGGTGGCACCGTCGTGCCCGAGATTCTGGACGATCTTGCTAATGCAACTACTCGAGACCTGTGGACCATGGAACAGGTCCGAACCGAGGCCCTCGAACAGAAGATCAACTCCCGTGTCGTGTTTGTGTTGCCTTGGCTGGTCTTGGTGGCGATAACGGCAAGAAATGGCGCGTTTCGTGAGTTTTACTCAACCCCAACAGGGGTTCTGGTCGTTGCGATAGGCGGCCTCCTCAGCCTCATTGGCGTGGCGATAACTTCGAAGATGTCTGCACAGCCACCCGAACCGCGAGTATTCGGCGGCTCGTGATGGCTGTTGAGACCATGGGTGCTCTTCTCACCGCCGCGGCCGTTGGCGGTTTGGTGAAGCTTGTGTTGCCTCTTCCTCGACGATTGCACAGTCGACTCCAGCCCTACTTGTCACCCACATCCACCTCGGTTGGCTCTTTTTCGACCTCGACCGCCGTCGGTGTGATTTTCGGACCGATCTTCTCCGACATGGCTGACAGGCTCGCTCGGTTGATCGATCGAGGAGGTGATGAGATCACGCTGCTCAAGATCCGACAGGCCGGCTGGTTTCGCGGGCTGGTCGAGCGTGACATGTCCAGCGCGTATCGCATGAGGCAGCTCAAATCTGTCCTGGTGTCAACGGTTTTGGCGATGGCAATCGGCCAGGCCATGGGAACCAGTCTCGGTGTTCGGCTGCTGCTCATTGGTCTCGGGTTGTTTGTGGGGGCGACCCGCACCAAAGGTCAACTGAACAAGGCGATCGAGGCCCGGCGTGAGCTCATGAAGATCGAGATCTATACGGTGAACCAACTCCTCGCAATGCGGGTTCGGGCCGGAGGAGGAGTGTTCCAAGCTGTGAGATCGACTACTCAAAGGGGCCGGGGAGAGGTTGTGGCTGAGCTTGATGAGGCTCTGAGACTCCATCGAGCCGGGTGGGCCGGTCCCGACGCTTTCAGACGGATAGCTGAACTCACCCCGGAGCCTTTCTGTTCGCGCACCTATCGGCTGCTGGCGACAGCAGAGGAACGTGGGGCCGATCTGGCATCGGCGCTGTTGGCCCTGTCCGAAGATGTCCGCGAGACACGCCGGGAGTCGATCAAGCGCACCGCAACCAAACGTCGTGCGGCGATGCTGGTACCGACGATCGCGATTCTCGCACCGGTCCTGATTCTTTTCGTTGCGGCACCGCTGCCGTACCTAATAACAGCCTGGCAATGAGGAGGTAATCATGATGCCGGCAATCCGCGCATGGGCCCAGGCCCTGCGCACCGACGAGCGAGGCCTGAACACGGCGGAGCTCATGGGAAACGCTGCGTTGGCAATAGCTGCACTAGTGGTCATCTGGGGAGCGCTTCAGGCTCTTGGGATGGACATCGTTTCGTGGATGCGGACTTCGCTGCTCGGAGGCTGAGTGACCTGGGGATGAGTTCAGTCCAGTTCTTGCTGGCGTCTGCTCTTGCCCTCGTCATGTTCGTGACGTTTGCCAATGTTGTTGCCGTCCAATACGGCCGGGGGGCGATACGTTCGGGTCTCGAGCAGGGGGCTCGAGCGGGTGCGATCTCAAGCTCTCCGGCGCAGTGTGAGTTAGTGGCCGGAGACGTGATCAGTCAGCTGCTCGGCGGCCGAATGGCTGACACTCTCGTCGTTCAATGTGAGAGTTCGGGGTCGATGATGATTGCCCGCGGAGCCGTGGTGTTTGAATCGTGGAGTCCCCTGACCCCCGACTTTCTCCTCGACCTAGAGGCCGAGGCAGTCATCGAATCGGGACCGTGAGGGATCACGGCCATGCCGCTGTCGAATTTGCAATGGCGGTTGCCGTCCTGATGTTGCCGGTGGCTTTGGTGGTGACCGCATTTGGCCCATGGTCGGAACGTAGGGTGTTTGCTGAGGCAGCTGCGGCTGAAGCGGCGCGAGCGGCAGTTCTCGCGCTAGATGAGGGTCCCGGATCAGAAGTCGTTTCTGGCGCCGCTAGCGGATTCGGTTTGGATCAGTCGCTCGTTCGTCTCGGTTGGTGTGGCATGGCGCCGGCCGCGCTTCCCGCAGGCGCTGGCAGCTGTTCTATGGTCCGGGGATCCTTTGTTTCTGCGGCGGTTGAGGTGTGGACACCTCTGGTTCTCACTCCGTGGGGACCTGTCGGTGGTCTCTGGGTGAGCGCGGAGCATGTCGAACCGGTTGACCTGTACCGGAGTCTTCCGTGAGTTCTCGCGAACGAGGCTCGGCAACCATCTGGATGCTGGGTCTCTCTCTGCTGCTCTTGTTATTCGGGGGATTGGCTTTGGACTTCTGGCGGGCACTTGCGTTGCAACGTGAGCTTGCGGCCGTGGCGGACTCTGCGGCGATTGCAGCCGCCTCGGGAATTGATGAAGACATATACCGAGCGGACGGGAATCTGGTCCTCAATTCCAATCGTGCCCGCGATCTGGCTTTGAGTTCGATTGCATTTCAAAACGTCGTTCTGACGTCGACTGACATTTCGACCAGTGCGGATGGGGCCTCGGTATCGGTGACGATCGAAGGGGCGGTTGAGTTGGGACTCCTTGGCGTTTTCGTCGACGAGACCGAACCGCTGATCGTCCGGGCGTCCGCTACGGCGGCCCCTCGGCTGGTGCCCTGACCTGACTTCTCACTGGCAGGACCCGCCGATTATCCTGGTGGGCACACTCGGTGTCATCGCAAGGTGATACATTTTCGGGGGTGGTGTAATTGGTAACACGACAGGTTCTGGCTCTGTTATTGAGGGTTCAAGTCCTTCCCCCCGAGCGAATACCTCGCCATTGGCGAGGCGCAGCCTTGGTCCCGTCGTCTAGTGGTCTAGGACGCTGGCCTCTCAAGCCGGAAACGGCGGTTCGAATCCGCTCGGGACTGCGATATAAAACCAGGTCAAAGAGGCTTTTTGACCTGGGACAGCTACCTCTCAGACCGTCCTTGCCATGGGTCGGTCAACCCAAACTGGTCGCCGTAGCGGTCGAGCATCGTCATGCAGAACTCGAGCACGTCCTCGATCCGCCGTCCGCTCGGGTGCGATGTTGACCAGAGCTCGAGGTTCTCGAGACGATTGTCAGTCCTTACGCCATTGATGTGGTGAACCTGCTCGTCGCTGGATAAGGCCCGCCCAAGACTCTGTGCCATGACGAGTCGATGTTTACTGACCCAAGTTGCGCTTCGCGTTAGGTGACGAAGTTTCGGCGGAACCGGCACGTACCGGTAGCCGTCGTGAGCAACTGTGCCTACGCCTCCAACCTTCCGGATCGGCATCTCGGCGAGAGGATCGCCGTGTGTGAGCACACGCTTGTAGTGGGTTGCACAAAATCCCTTGGCCTTGTGAGGGCGATCACAACCATCTATGGAGCAAGCGGCGCCTGACTCACGCAGCGGAGTTTGCAGGGCCACTGCACTGCGTCGGAGCAGCCGCTGGTAGTGACCGTGACAGAGGCCCTTGGCGTCGATCTCCTTATTACAGCCGTCAATCCGGCACTCGCCCCGGCTCCGCAGTGGCCCGGCCGGACCTGGATTCCCAGTTTTCAACATTCTCCGATAGTGCATTTCGCAGTATCCGCGCGTTATTGCGGTGGCATTGCATCCCTCTAGCCGGCATTTCTTCCCCATGAACACAACGTATCGGCGGCCGTTGACAGATCTCTTGGATGTGGCCTCGTGGCGATAGGCCACTAGGTCCAGTCGTGATGGAAGAACTCTCCGCGAGCCCTGTCAGTCCTCTCGAAGGTATGAGCACCGAAGTAGTCACGTTGAGCCTGAATCAGATCGGCGGGCAGACGTCGCGAGCGGTTGCTGTCGAAGTATGAGAGGGCGCTCGAATAAGCCGGTGCCGGGATTCCCGAGCTCACTGCTCCAGAAACCACGTGACGCCACGATGACTCCGCCGACTTCAGCGCATCAACAAAAAAGGGTGCCTGGGCCAGATCTTGTAAATCAGGTTCTTTCCGATAGGCCTTCTTGATGTCCTCGAGGAAGTCGGCGCGGATTATGCAACCAGCCCTCCACAACGAGGCAACGAGCCCGAGATCCAAGTCCCACCCGTATTCGCGCGATGCAGCGCTCAACAATCTGAAGCCCTGAGCATATGAAACGATCTTTGAGGCGTAGAGAGACGCTTCGATCTCGTCGATCGAAGTCGCGTCGAGGATGCCAAGTGGCGAGTCGAACACATCGGATGCACGAGCTCGACGATCAGGATCGGAACTAACGATCCTGGCGTAGACAGCCTCGGCCACCAGGGCGGTCGGTTCAGCCATCTCCATTGAGGAAATCACGGTCCACTTGCCAGTGCCTTTCTGACCCGCGGCGTCGAGAATCTTGTCGATGAGGGGCTGGCCGTTCTCCGTGGTGCGCAAGATTTTGGCGGTGATCTCAACCAGGTAGGACTTGAGGTGTCCCTGGTTCCACTCATCAAAAACATCGCCGATCTCTCGTGGCTCCATTCCCATTCCGCGTCGCATCAAGTCGTAAGCCTCAGCGATTACCTGCATGTCGCCGTATTCGATCCCGTTGTGAACCATCTTCACAAAGTGACCCGCACCGCCTTCTCCCAACCATTCGCAGCACGGATCGCCGTCTGGTGCCACTGCGGCGATGTCTTTGAGCATGTTTTCGACAATTGGCCACGCCTCCGGGTCCCCTCCTGGCATAAGTGATGGCCCGTAACGGGCCCCTTCTTCGCCACCGGAGATGCCAACTCCGAGATACCGGATCCCTAGTTGTCTCAGCTCGCCGTACCGACGCTCGGTGTCCGTGTAGAGGGAATTGCCGCCATCGATGATGATGTCACCCTTATCGAGAAGTGGAATTAGATCAGCGATCACGGCATCGACGGGGCCGCCGGCTTTGACCATGAGTAGGAGAACGCGTGGCGAGGCAAGCTGGTTCACCAGATCCTCGAGTGTGACGGCGGCGACCATGTCCTTGTCTGCGGGCTCACCTGTCATGAATGCATCGGTTACAGACGTGGTTCGGTTGTACACGGCCACACGATTCTCGGAGTCGGCGAGGTTCAGTGCCAAGTTGGCGCCCATGACGGCGAGGCCGATCACTCCTATATCTGCAGGCTCAGTCACAGGGCGAGGATAAAGCCAACCGTTACCCTTGCTCCGTTTTGAGCGACGTACTTCTCGGAATCGATATCGGCGGGACAGGAATGAAGGCCGGATTGGTCGACGTGTCTACTGGCTTGCTTGTTAGCGAACGAGTTCGAATCGACACACCTAAACCAGCTGTTCCTAAGGCAATGGCTCTTGTCGTGGCCGGCCTCGTAGAGAGATTCGACTACACCGGTCCCCTGGGGATTGGCTTTCCTGCTGTCGTTCAGGATGGAAGCGTGTCCACGGCCGCCAACATCGATGAGGCTTGGGTCGGTGAGAACGCACGCGACATATTTGCCCGAGCAACTTCTCTCGAAGTAACGATTCTCAACGATGCCGACGCGGCCGCCGTGGCCGAGGCCAGGTTCGGCGTCGCGAGAGAGGTGTCAGGTCTGGTCCTGGTGCTGACCTTCGGAACCGGTATCGGCTCGGGGATGTTGGTCGATGGCCAGCTCGTCTCCAATGTTGAGCTGGGGATGATTGAACTGGAGGGCCATCGGCCGGCAGAAGTATTCTTCTCGGCCAAAGCCAGACAAGCCGAGAGTCTTACCTGGGAAGAGTGGGGAGGCCGGGCAAATAGGTTCCTCGTCCACGTGAACCGCCTATTTGCTCCTACCTTGATTGTCGTGGGCGGCGGCGTCGCCAAGAGCTGGGAACAGTTCGCACATTGTCTTGATCCCTCACTGCCCGTTGAGCTCGCCGCAATCGGAACAAACGCTGGCATCGTCGGGGCGGCCATCTCAGCTATGCGCTGACGAACTCTCTGAATTGATCCACCATCTTGGTAGGCACCCTGACGTCAAGAATCGTTCCCAGGTCGTCGTGTTTCTCCTCGATGACTTCGCCGAATCGGTGGGCGGCAGCGACAACATCACCTCGCTCGTAAGGAACCGTGAGTGACAATGTGACTGTGTTGATGGCCAACGCCTCGACTATCGCCATCAAGAGCCCGTCGAAACTCGAGTCCTCTAGCGCCGAAATCAAGACTGATTCTGGATAGAGGTTGGCGATGCGACTGCGTTGTATCTCGGAGAAGGTGTCTGCCTTGTTGACGACGAGCAGTTCGGGGATCCGCTCGGCTCCGATCTCCTCGAGCACCTCACGGACTGCTGCGATCTGACCGGTCGGATCGTCAGCAGCTCCGTCCACGAGATGGAGAAGAAGGTCGGCCTCGGTCGCTTCGGCAAGGGTTGATTGGAACGACTCCACAAGTCCGTGGGGAAGTCGACGGACAAATCCCACCGTGTCTGATAGAAGGACTTCACGATTGTCGGTCAGGCTCAGACGTCGGACTGTCGGATCGAGAGTGGCGAAGAGTCGGTCCTCGACGAGAGTTTCGGCACCGGTCAGGGCGTTCAACAATGTCGACTTCCCGGCGTTTGTGTAACCAACAATCGCGATCTGAGGTATCTCGGTGCGCTTCCGCTGTTTGCGTTGGGTGGTGCGATGGCGTGCGGTGTCTTTGAGTTCGCGTTCCAGCTTGGAAATGCGTTGGAGGATTCGGCGCCGGTCTGTCTCCAACTTGGTCTCACCGGGACCTCTGGTTCCGATGCCGGCGCCTTGTTGGGAGAGACTCCGCCCTTGGCCTCGCAATCGGGGGAGGTTGTAGCGGAGCAGTGCCAGTTCGACTTGTAGCGAGCCGACCTTCGATGAGGCATGTTGGGCGAAAATGTCGAGGATCAGGGCCTCTCTGTCGACGACGTCACAGTGAAAGACAGCCTGAAGATTGCGTTGTTGGGCGGGCGACAGCGGGTGATCGAATACGACCACGTCGATGTCCAAAGCCGTCGTCAGGCCGGCCAGTTCTTCGGCTTTCCCCGAGCCGATGTATGTGGCGGGGTCGATGCGCTCTCGCTTGACCAGGTCCCGGTCGACAGGTTCAGATCCGGCCGTGTCGGTGAGGAGGGCCAGCTCGTCGAGCGACCTTTCCTCTTCGAGCGTCGTCATGCCGGGGAGGGTTACGCCTACAAGAAACGCTCGCTGTATTGCAACGTCGAGGTCGGTGACAGTTGCGCTTAGGCGGCGTTGTCTGCGGGACTGGTGTTCTTGAGTCACGATGACCACAGATCATCGCTGGGCGTGCCGACATTTGAGGGGTGATTAACCCGGCTCAGAGATATTGGCCTTCATCTCCGACGTGTTCGATCTCTTCCTCCGCGATGATCTGTGATTCCCGGACGGCGATTACGGGTTTGCCGGTGGAGGGCCAGATGAATCGCCAGGCCCCGGTTGGCACTGCCCAAAATCGTTGCCCTGTTTGCACATCGACGAGTGCGAGGGCGTCGTTGCCGTCTTTGGTGCCCATCGGCACCAGTAATCCGGATCGCGTGGTGGCTTCCTCGGGTGGTTGTCCAACACGCCAGCCGCCCATGACTTTGTAGCCGTTGTCGTGGAGGATCGGCAGATCGGTATCAAGCATCCCTCTAATTCTCGCAGGTTGGGTGGGGAAAGCCACTCAGCAGTCCTCATTCCTCAGGTGGTACGGCCCGGATACAGTCGGCATCACCCTCAAGCTGCAGCCTTTGACGCATTGGTGGGAGAGGTTGGACACCCGATAGGGTCTCGATCATGGCCAAGAAACGGAACTTCTCGGAAGCCCTCGAATACCACGAGAAGCCCCGGCCCGGGAAAGTGGAAATCCGCTCGACCAAGCCAACTGCCACACAGTCTGATCTGAGTCTTGCCTATACGCCGGGTGTTGCTGAGCCCTGTCTCGTCATAGCCGACGATCCTGACGCAGCATTCCGCTACACAAATCGGGGGAATCTCGTGGCGGTGGTATCGAACGGAACCGCCGTCCTGGGCCTGGGCAACATCGGGGCTTTGGCAGGCAAGCCTGTGATGGAAGGCAAAGCCGTTCTCTTCAAGCGTTTCGCTGACATTGACGTTTTTGATCTCGAGATCGAAGCACCCGACCCCGACGATGTCATCAAGTTCTGTGAGCTTCTTGCACCGACGGTGGGCGGGATCAATCTTGAGGACATCAAGGCGCCCGAGTGTTTCTATATCGAGGAGACGTTGCGCTCGCGGCTTGATATCCCGGTGTTCCACGACGATCAACACGGGACAGCGATAATTGGGGGGGCCGCCTTCCTGAACGCACTCGAATTGACCGGCCGCGATATCGCCAAGACCAGAGTTGTATTCTCCGGTGCGGGTGCAGCGGGCGTGGCGTCAGCCCGGTTTTTCATCACACTCGGGGTCGATCCGGCGAACATTGTGATGACGGATTCCCGCGGTGTCATCCACACCGACAGAGAAGATCTCCACAAGATCAAGAGAGAGTTTGCTGTCGACACCGATGCTCGAACCCTCGACGAAGCGATGGTCGATGCCGACGCTTTTGTCGGAGTGTCGGTGGCGGGGACGGTGACCAAGGAAATGGTTCAGTCGATGGCCGCTCAGCCAATCGTGTTCGCCCTCGCCAACCCGGATCCAGAGATCACATACCCAGACGCCAAAGCCGCCCGCAGTGACGTGTTGATGGCCACTGGTCGCAGCGATTACCCGAACCAGGTCAACAATGTTCTCGGTTTCCCATTCATTTTCCGAGGGGCTCTCGATGTGAGGGCACGTGGTGTTTCAGAGAAGATGAAGGTTGCCGCCGCCAAGGCACTAGCGGAGCTGGCCCGCGAACCGGTTCCAGACGCAGTGCTCAGGGCCTACGACCTGGATCAGCTTTCCTTTGGTCCGGAATATCTGATTCCCAAACCCTTTGATTCTCGGGTGCTTTGGAAGTTGGCTCCGGCAGTCGCAAAGGCCGCCATCGAGGAGGGCCTGGCGCGTTCGCCGATAGAGGACTTCGACGAGTATCGCACCGAACTCCAGACCCGATTCAGCGCATCCCACGCCCTGATCAATGCCATCACCACCCGAGCGATCGAACATCCGAAACGTGTTGCCTATCCCCACGGCGACGACCTGCGCATCATTCGGGCCGCCCGCAGGGTTGCCGACGACGGGATCGCCAGTCCCATCCTCTTGGGTGACACGGCGAAGATCAAGAGTCTGGCGAAGGCGTCGGAAATACCTCTCGATGGCATGGAGATAGTGGACTCTCGATCTTCCAGCTCCGAGCGCCGGAGGTATGCGGACGTCCTTGAAGAGCTGCGACGAGATCGTGGCATGTCGCTCCATGATGCTGAGTTGGCCGTAGCCGACCCCAACATGTACGCCTGTCTGATGGTGGGCTTGGGTGATGCCGATGCTGTGCTCGGCGGGCTCACTACCTACTACCCCGAGACGATTAGACCGGCGCTGCAGGTTTTGAAGGTTGAAGAGGGGCGTTCAATCGTTTCGTCGGTTTATCTGGTTGTGGTCAATGGCCAGCCATACTTCTTCACCGATTGCGCGGTGAACATCGAACCGACTGCGGAACAGCTCGCCGAAATTGCGCTGGCAGCCACTGCTGCCGCTGAAGAGGATTTCGCCCGAGATCCGAGGGTGGCATTCATTAGCTACTCAGACTTCGGCTCGGCTGGCGGGGATGAGCCGGCACGTGTTCGCAAGGCCGTGGAGTTGTTCCGTCAAGCCCGCCCCGATGTTCCAGTAGACGGCGAGATGCAGGCCGACACCGCGGTTGTCCCCGAGCTGATTGCCAGGCGTCGTCCCCATGGTCCCCTGACTAGGGCTGCCAATGTCCTGGTGTTTCCCAACCTCACCGCGGCGAACGCCTCCTACAAGCTGTTGCATCGGCTTACCGATGCTGAAGTGATTGGGCCGATCTTGAGCGGTCTCTCGAAGACAGTCCATGTTCTCCAGCGAGATGCCTCGGTGAACGATGTGGTCAACATGACCGCCATCGCTGTTACAGAAGCGCAGCGGCGGGAGCGGGCGAAGGTCTAACGGTCCTTCCAGTATTCCTCGTAGTGGAGGTTGCCCCGTTCCTTGCGGTGGTCGATTGTAAATCCACGCTGATGGGCAAGTTCGCAGACTCCCACTACCTCGGGAAACTCCATCGTCCCTTCTTCGTCATCCCAGCGAGGTAGGCCGATCATCGACGGATTGCCACATAAGAAAATGTGAGTATTGGTCGGATCGAGGGGGGCGCCGAGCTCCTCTTCGACACGCCCCGATGTCACCAGATCTTGGATGTAGACCTTGTTGCCTGTGTTCTCAGGCTCGCGTGTGGTGATCGCTAAAAACTTGTAGGTGGGGAATCGTGACTGAACACTCTCCTGCTCTGAGCTATAGGCGAGATCTTTTCGATATCTGACGCAAACGACATTCAGGATTGCGCCTTGGTGCCCATTGCGAAGGAGCTCGGCCGTCATGTTGTTCTGCGGCGCCTCCCCGGTGCCAGTACTCAGAAATACGATGTTGTCGGATGGCTTGACATCATCCAGCGTGTAGCGCCCGGTGAATTTGTGGCTCATGAAGATTCTGTCCCCTACCCCTTTCGTGAAGACCCTTGGGGTAAGCGAGGGGAACTCGATCTCGCCAGGTCGGACCTGGACGATGTAAAACTCGACCTCCTCCGGTTGGGCCGCTACTAGGTTGCCTTTGTCATCGACGATTGAGCTGGAGATCGAGTACGAGCGTCGCGCCATTTTGTCTCGCTGGTCGGGTTTCTCATCGAAATCCTCTTGGACGTCGTCCGCTCGCGACTCCCAGAATCCGAGGGCAAGCGTCGTGTACTGACCGGGCTTGAACGCGTCGATTGGTTCGTCGGGTCTGATCCGGACCACCCATAGGTCGGAGTTGTGCGCCCGGAGTGAGGTGATGGTGGCGTTGTAGTTCTCTTCGCGCAGGTCTTGGTCGTGTTGTTCCAGGCTCTCCGGGCTGTAAAAGACAAAAAGGTGGACGATGACGTCTGACGCCGAGTCGATGGTCTCCGCTTGCCAACCGCCAGACCTCGCGATTGTGACCGTGTTGGAGAGCACATAGACCGTTTCGAGGCGATCGTCGGATTCAAAGAGCCTGGCGGCCAGTTGTGAGGCCGCGTCATCCACCACGAGCGGAATCTGCCCGAATGATTTTCCGTCCTGGCCGGTCAGCGATCTGTCCAGATCGAAAACGGCGACGTTGCCGAGGTTCGTGGCCGTCACATCGATCAGCTGACCCATGGAGCCAAGCTACCCCTCGGGAAGAATTGGGAGCGCACGCGTGTTCCCGAGGCGCATGGAACAATCAGTTCGAGAAGCGATGGACCGTGGCGGTATTGCGGACATCACCACCACAGGTCGCAAGACCGGGAACCCAAGTCGGATCGAGATCTATTTTCACCACTTCGATGGCGACTACTACCTGACCGGCCAACCCAGAACCCCCAAAGACTGGAACGCCAACATCTTGGCCAACTCGGAGTTCACTCTTCACCTGAAGAGGGGTGTCACGGTAGACGTCAAAGTCGTGGGCGAGTCGGAAGCTGACCCCGATGAGCGCGAGCGCATTATTCGCCGTGCACAGGTAGAGAACTGGGACTACGACTCGGAGAAGGTCGAAGCTGGGATCCAGAAGTGGGTTGACAGTGCTCCCTTTATCCGGTTCCGCCCGCTTTGAGGATCAGTAGGCGGGAAGCACACCGTCCGAGGAATTCGCCGAAGTGTTGCAAAAACCCTTGAGCTGGCAGCACATATGGGCCCTAGCGTTGTGCCGTGTGCAAATTGGTCATTCAGCTCAACCAGGTTCTTTGGAGTACAAGGGGGAGGCACCTTGGGTGTTCATCACTCTCCCCGTAGAAGACGCTGAAGAAGTCAGGGCACGAGTCCCAGGGCGCGCCGGTTTCGGTTCGGTCAAAGTGGACGCGGTCATCGGCGGAAGTCGATGGCAAACTTCATTGTTCCCCGACAAGGGTTCGGGATCCTTTGTGCTCCCAGTCAAGAGAGCCATCCGAGAACAAGAGGGTCTAGCTCCAGGTGACACAGCCAGCGTGACCCTTCACATCGAGGTCGAATAAAATCGATTGTTGCCGCGGGTGGCGGAGGCGGACGGGAATCGAACCCGCCAGAGACTGAATCAGCCTCTCACCGGTTTTGAAGACCGGGGGACCCACCAGGCGTCCGGACGCCTCCTCGGGTGGACGGGCAGATTACGTGATGTCGAAGATGAGCGGATTCTGCCCGGATACGGGCCGTACTACCTGAGGTTCGTCACGCGCGGGTTCGGGAACTTTCCGACGTGGAGATAGCATTTCTCAAACATGCCTGCGAGGACCTTCGGACGGACGATTCGTTCCCAGCGAACCAAACTTGGTCTCAGCCAGACGAAGTTGGGTGAATTGGTCGGTCGCTCCGCGGCGACCGTCCGATCCTGGGAACGTGACAAGAGCCATCCAAACGATGCCGCTGTCATCACGGCACTTTCTGCAGTCCTTGGTGTCGATGAAAGGGTCCTGTTCGAAAAGGCCGGCCAGGAGATGCCGGCAGTCGAGGACAGTCCCACTGTGGAGCAAGCGCTTGCCACTCTCAATCCTGAAGGGTCTGACGGAATCGATGACAACGAGGAAGCTGACCATGTCGAGGTCGAAAACGAATTGGCGATCCCGTTGTCTGGACCGGATACAGGACCAGTTGTCAAGCCTGGCTATGTTGCCCCAGCCGAGCCCTACGTGATCACGACCGCCATTCCCCCCGTCCACGAACCCTCATACTTGGAAGATCGGACCCAACGTCAGCTCTACCGGGTACGCAACCTCGCCACCATCGTGATTCTCGTCTCGCTCGGGATCGCGTTCCTTTGGGCACTCACTCAGAGTGTTGACGCCCTCGCCTCATGGTGGGACGAGTTCTTTGGAAGTCTGCGGCTTTAGCTCTCCGTCACGAAAAGGCTGACGATCGTCTGCTCACCGGCTTCGGAGACGCTGATGCTGTAAGAGCTAGACCCATCTTCGAGGGTCCACGCCACTGACTTCGGAGCCGCCGACTCGAACTTGTTGACCACCTCCGACCCAGTCCCTTCAATCCAGTTCTCGTAGAAGGCGATCACAGTGTCGAAGTCTGTTGCGTCGAACATGAGCGAGACCGTTGCATCAGTGCCTGATTGCAGCACGGCTTGGACTTCACCACCACCAGGTACGTCAATCGGGAAGCCGTCCGGAATGTCACCTCCTCCGATGACTACCGAACCTCCGTCTTCGCCTTCGACCTCAATCTTGACTTCCCCCGTGTCTTCGTCGATCTCGACATTTTCGATGCCTTCTTGGTTCTCGAGTATTTGCTCGGCTAGACCCTCGCTTGGACTACACGCGGCGACCAGGAGAGAGAGTGTTGTGATGGCGATTGCTGTTCGTTTCATGGTGCTTACCCCTTCGCTGTCGACCCTAACCGAGAGAGCCTGCCCCAAATCAGTTCACTGATCGGCTCAAATGTGGCAGACTTTCAGGACCAGAGAAAGGAGGTGGTCCGAAATTGCATGAATGTCTTAGGACTCTGGAGGTGGTCGGGCGCTGAGTAGCGCTGACTACCGGAAGCGCTGCTCGTCGCGTCTCATGCGAGGCGAAGACACGGTGGCGACTTCAAACCCGGACCACCCGGCTTTGGCTACTGCGGACCTCGTCCATCTGTAGCGCATCGCGAGAAACGCCATTGCCGATGTTTGAGAACTCCCGCCCGTTGGGCGGGAGTTTCTCTATGTGTCGAAGCCGTGATCCGTCATCCAGTTGTCGTTGAACACTTTGGACAGATACCCACGACCTGAGTCGGGCACGATTACAACCACCAGCAGGTTCGGATCTTCGTCCGCGACCTGAAGTGCCGCCTCGAGGGCCATCCCGCCAGAACCACCGGTTAGAAGACCTTCCTCGCGTGCGCACCGGCGTGCCATCGCGAAAGAGTCAGCGTCGGTCACTTCGATAAAGCGATCAATCATGTCGAGGTCTACCGTGTCCGGGTAGAAGTCCTCGCCTACCCCTTCGACCTCGTACTGATGGAGCTCATCGTCGGGTCCCTTGGTGTAGATCGAGCCCTCTGGATCGGCCCCGACCAATTCGACCGACGACTTCTTTTCCTTCAGATACTGTCCGCTCCCGGAGATGGTGCCTCCCGTTCCAACACCAGCGACTAGCACGTCGATGGCTCCGCTGGTCTGCCGCCAGATCTCCGGTCCTGTTGTCTCGTAGTGGGACCTGGGATTGGCCATGTTGTAGTACTGATTGGGTTGGAACGACCCTTCGATCTCACCGACAAGTCGTCTGGCAACCCCGTAGTAGGAGTCCGGATGTTCGGGCCCCAATTCTGTTGGGGTCTCTATGACCTCGACGCCGTATGCTCGAAGTAGGTCCTGTTTCTCCTTGGAGACTTTCGCCGGAACCGTGCAGATCACCCGATATCCGCGGATGGCGGCGACCAACGCCAAGCCGACCCCGGTGTTGCCCGATGTCGGTTCGATGATGGTGCCACCAGGCTTGAGAAGGCCATCTTGTTCGGCCTTGTCGATCATCGAGGCGGCGATTCGGTCTTTGACTGAACCGCCTGGATTCATGAACTCGAGCTTGGCCACCAGGTTGCCAGGTGGGTGGAGTCGAGTGAGCCGGACCAGAGGGGTATTGCCAATCGCGGCAACGACGTCATCAAAAACTTCCATTCGATTTGGAGGCTAGGGCGCCTCGTCTTCTCTTGAGTCCGACAACATCACGATGAAGGCGACTACGAGGGTGAGAATGCGGGCGAACCAGTACGCACCGGAATGTCCGCAAGTTCTGCAGCTTGGAAAGCGATTGACATTCCCCGATCATGGCAAACGGATTCAGGGAGTGGTCTCAGTGTTTCCTATCCTTGTGGCGTGTCTCGACTGGCTCGCTACGCATGGTTCGTCCTTTTCTTCAGTGTAGGAGTAATCCTCCTTGGAGCCCTGGTCCGGGCTACGGGGAGCGGAGCCGGATGTGGGCAGTCTTGGCCGACTTGTCAGGGCGAGTTGATTCCTTCGCTCGAGGGGGCGACCGCGGTTGAATTCGCCCATCGAATGGTGAGCGGCGTTGCGCTGATCCTTGTTGTGGTCCTCGTGATTTGGGTGTTGAGAACCGTCAAGAAAGGTCAACCGGCTCGATTGGGTGCGGTCTTGGCGCTCGTCGCAATAGTTGGTGAGGCTCTGATAGGTGCGGCGATCGTGTTAGCCGAGTGGGTAGCGGACGACGCATCGGTAGCTAGGGCGGTTGCAGTGCCACTCCATCTGGTCAATACCCTCTTCTTGCTTTCAGCTTTGGCCCTCACTGCATTCTGGCTGGGTGGTGGAAAACGTCTCGATTTCGCGTCGAGGCCTGCGGTGACCCGGGGTGTGGCGCTCGGCGGCCTCGCCCTGATCCTGATCGCGGCTTCGGGGGCGGTGACTGCCCTCGCCGACACATTGTTCCCCGGGGAGGGGATCGAGGCAGACTTCTCATCTGGAGCCCACTTCCTCACTCGACTTCGGGTAATCCACCCGATATTGGCTGTTGGCACGGCAGTTCTCGGGTGGTGGTTTTCGGGAAAGACGGAACTGCCTCGGACACGATCGGCACGCGCCTTGCCGATCTTGGTAGGACTGATGCTTATCACCGGTGCTGTGAATGTGCTGGTTGGTGTGCCCGTATGGCTGCAGTTGGTCCACCTGGCGTTGGCTGATGGGTTGTGGATCGCCTATGTGCTCACATCAGCTCAGGTACTTCAGAACGAGCTTGCACCGGTCAGCGCTTGACCAGATCCTCAGAACTGTCGCCCAGCAGGTAGCGCGGGCCGGTTCCTAAATCGGAAGCAGCGTCTCCCGGATTGAAGATCGCGCATGATTTCAGGGAAAGGCAGCCACATCCGATGCAGTCGGACAATTCGTCTCGCAAGGCAATCATTTCCTGAATCTGGGCATCGAGCCGATTGCGCCACGAGCGTGACAGCTTGGTCCAGTCGGCCTTGGTTGGAGTCTTTTCGTGGGGGAGTGTTGCCAAGGCATCGCTGAGCTCAGATAGCGAGAGTCCGATCTCCTGGCCGGCCCTGATGAGAGCCACTCGACGCAACGTCGCTCTTGGGTATCGGCGCTGGTTCCCATCTGTTCGTTCAGAAGCGATCAGGCCTTTGGTCTCGTAGAACCGCAAGGCCGAAGTTGCCACCCCCGCTCTCGATGACAGTTCACCTATCGTCAGCCAGTCCATGACCACACAATACACCTCTTGACTTAAAGTTAAGTTGAAGTTGTAGGTTGGTGATATGACCACACCAACAGGCGACTGGGTTCCCGCGGTTGGCATCGATGACCTCTCGGTAGGAGGTCGCAAACTGTTCCGCTACTTCGACAAGCGGATTGCCCTGTTTCGGACTGAACAGGCTGTCTACGCCATCGACAATCGTTGTCCTCACCAGGGGTATGCACTGCTTCAGGGAGATGTGAAGAACGAACAGCTCACATGTGCCTGGCACAACTGGAAGTTCGAGCTCGATGAGGGAGGATTCTGCAGTTTTGGGGGCGAGGCGGTTCGCTCGTACCCCGTCGACGTCAGAGGAGGTCAGGTGTTTGTGGATGTGACCGACCCGGCCTCCGAGGTGATGGCGCCACAACTGTTCCAAAGTCTCATCGAGGCAATGGGTGACGTTGACATTGGGCGAATGGCGCGCGACACGATGCGTCTCCGTCAGCTCGGCACTCCACTCGCGGAGGTGGTGAAGGAAGGAGTCACATACGGAGCTCCGCGGATGGAATACGGGTGGAACCACTCTCTGGCGACCTTGACTGATTGCCTGAATCTGGCCTCGCTGTTCGAGGGTGAACTCCAAGCGCTACCAGTGGTCCAGGGGATGTCGGTGATCTCTCAGACCGAGGTGCGGCGTCCGTTCCGAGCTCGACCAGAGGCCATTGACCCTGTGGAGATCTATGGCAGCGTCGACCAGGCTCTGACGTCTTATCCACTGTTGGTAGACGACGAGCAACATGAGTCAGCCGAGGCACTGATGCGAGGGCTGATTGCTACCGGTGTGGCCCCCGCACGGATCCGCCATGCTCTGTTGTCAGCCATACCAGATCATTTTCTCGGGTATTGCCACCCGATGACCTACGCGCAAAAGTCATTCGAGAAGTTGGACGCCATCGGATTCGAGCATGCCGACACGATCCTTGGGCCACTCGTTCCAAACATGATCTATTCGACCCGATACGACCGGCTGCCATACATGAAGAAGTTTCTCAAAGCATGGGATGCCGCAGCCCCCGATCTCGACGATCTACTGGCCCGACAGAACGGGGTGTCTTTTGACGACCGTGCTTTTCGACGGTCCCTGCTCGATGAAGACGATCGAGGTGCCTTTTCGTCCCTAAATGGGGCGCTGGAGGCAGGTGTGTCGGTGACCAAGATCCTTGATGCGACATCACTAGCCGCTGCCGCACGCTTCCGACGCTTCGACATCGATCTCGATGCGGACGACACCAACGAGTGGGGCTGGCTTGACGTCACACACAACATGACGTATCTCGATGCACTCCGATGGGCTTGGTCGGTAGACCCCACTCCTGAAGTGTTGCGCGGGGTGTATCACGCGGTTTGGTTTGTGAATTTCACACGTCGATTTGATCAGCGTGGTGGGGTCGACGACGTGAAGCCTTTTGCGACAACTGACCCTGATGTGATCGTCGAGTCGATTCGCAACAAAGACCCTCAAGGTGTGCAGGCTCAAATCTCCGGGTTCGAGGGGCCTGAGGAAGACCTTCACGGTGCACTGGCTCAGGGCGCTTCGGAGGACAACTCGATCGCCCCGATCATGATCGCTCACGCAGTGAAGACTGCTCGAGCTTCGATCGTCGAGTCCGAGGTCTTAGGGAGCCGGGAACCGATGATCGCGGCTGGACGATTCCTTGCCTCACCCAAACGAGAGCGGTTTGTCTTCAACGCCACTTTGGAGGCGATCGGCTTTACCCAAGGGCGGTCTCGCGGCGACGAAAACTGACAGTTTTCGATGAGTGGGCGACGGTGTGTTTCGTCGTCGCTGCCGATCCTTGACCTCAACATTGAAGTCGTAATCGGCGAGGAAGCTGTCCTCGTGGTCGACACTCGAGCCACGTCTCTCCAAGCGGAGTTCCGGGTCATGGTGACATTGTCGATCTCTCATTCGTGCGGTCACCACAAGAGGAATTGAGCGTTGTAGCCGAATTGGCCATCAAGTGCATCGCTGAGGAGCTCGGTGTCGATGAAGCCGTCACCATTGGCCCCTATTCAGCAGAGGTGATGCATACCGCCCTCGATCGGGCTTGATCTCAGGTAGCCCAGCGCTCGATTTCGACTTCGAGATCGAGTGGCATCACGACGCCCCGGTTCTCGTATTCACCCCAAGCATCGCTTGGAAGCATCCACATGATCTCGAATTCGTTGCCATCCGGATCGACACCGTAGAACGAGATTGTGGCTCCATGATGAGACTGACCTGTCAAGTGGCCGGACTCGGACAGGGCGTCTCGGATGTCCGCCAGGTCGGTGATTTTCTCGACTTCCCAAGCGAGGTGATAGAGGCCTACCGATCCTCGAGGCGGTTTCGGACTGGGTGTTTGGAACAGACCCAGGTCATGATGATTCTCCGACCCTGGCGCTCGGAGAAACGCAGCGCTCATTCCTTTCTCGTCCACGGCAACCGTGAACCCTAAGACATCGGTATAAAAGGTCTTCGCTCGCTCGACATCGGAGACGAAAAGAACGGCGTGATTGAGGGTTAGCGATGGCATGTCGCACACAACGGTTAAATCAATTGGTTGATTCCGAAGAACAATCCAACGGCACCAAACATCGTCACCTGGGCGATCACAAAGGTGCGAAACATCCCATGCATCGCCAGGTGCAACTGGTGAAACCGGTTGTGGATCTGATCGAACGGCTCCCCGAACTCAACGCGCAGTGATAGAAGATCGTCTGTTGTGGCGAAACTGGTTGTGTCGGGTAGCTGTTCCATGAGTGTGCTGGCCGGTTCGGGCCCAATTGCTTGCTCGAGAGGCGGTGTACAGAGCAGCGGTTTCCGCCTGGGTGGTCATGATTCCCATTCCAGCTCTGCCCGGCGATGCAGAGATTATCGACCGCTATGACAGAAATCAGCCGAGGAGGTCGGCGAGCACTTGTTGCTCGGAAGTGGGTAGGTCGCAGACGAAACCCTCACACACATAGGCCAGTGTTTGGCCCGGCTGATGGCGGTCTCTCAAGAGGGGGATCTCTTCGATGTTTTCCTGTGAGCCGGCCAATGCGATGTTGGGTCGGAATCTCGACCAATAGACGTCCGCCATCTGTGCCCATTCGGCACCAACGATCGCCAGCTCCTTAGAGCGTGTCAACGAGTGACTCACCGACAGATGATGGCCGACCATCGAGGGATACCTCGTCATCAGAGCACCGGCCGACTCCACTGCTCCCTCCGCAGCCTTCCGGCGGGCAGCATCACCGGTGTACAGAGCGCTCATGAGCAAAGCTTCGGCAGCCATAGCGTTTCCCGAGGGCAAGGGGTTGTCAGTGGAATCGGTTGGGCGCTTGATTAGGCGTGCTGAATCATCAGCCGTTGCGTAGAAGCCACCGCCGGGGTTGGTGAAACGATCGAGCGCTTCCACGAACCGAGTTGCAGTTTGATACCACTCGATCTCCCCGGTGGCCGCGTAGAGGGCGAAGAGACCAACGGCCATGGCGGCGTGATCGTCAAGGAACGCTGGGACGGAAGTCTGACCCTCTCGCCAAGATCGCATCAGCCGACCACCGACCATGAGATTGTCACTGACAAACCGCGCCGCGTCCTTGGCAGCTTCGAGATACTCGGGTCGATGGAGGGCCGCGCCGGCCTCGGCAAATGCCCTGATCGCAAGACCGTTCCAGGATGCGATCACCTTGTCATCCAGACCAGGGCGCACCCGCTTCGACCTCACCTCGAGCAGCTTTTCTTTCGCTTCGGCAAGGCCGACCGGTGGATCGTCGCCGACGACGTTCAGAATGTTGGTTTCTTCGAAGTTGCCGACGTCGGTGACCCCGTAGAAGTCGATAATCGAATCCGCCTCGGCGCCGAGGAGATCACGAACCTGGTCGATTGACCAGACATAGAATTTTCCTTCAACACCCTCAGAGTCGGCGTCCTCAGAGCTGAAGAATCCTCCCTCGGGATGGCGAAGATCTCGGAGCATGTAGTCGAGTGTCGAATGGCACACATCAAGGAAGTCGGTTCGGTCCAATTCGAGACCGGCCCAGAGATAAAGACGACCCAGTTGCGCGTTGTCATAGAGCATTTTCTCGAAATGAGGGACGAGCCAGTCGTTGTCGACCGAATACCTGGCGAAACCCCCGCCGATCTGATCGTGAATGCCCCCTGCCGCCATTCGGTCCATCGTGTGCTCGATGATGTGGTCCGCCCGATCAGCCCACTCCTCGTCACGGACCCGCAACAGGAATTCCAGAACCGGTTGCTGGGGGAACTTGGGTGCCCCGCCGAACCCACCGTTCACGTGATCGAACTGAGAGGCGATCGCTGAATACGCCTGCCGAATAGTCTGCTCATTGGCAAGGACTCCGGTTGGAATATCCTGTGAAATCGCGGCAACGAGACGTTCGGCTTGCTCATTCACGTCGTCTCTCTTGGTCTCCCAGGCTGTCGAAACCGACCTCATGACTTCGCGGAAACTAGGCATGCCATGACGTGGTTCGTTTGGGAAATAGGTGCCGGCGAAGAATGGTCGCCCATCAGGGTCGAGCCAGACCGTCATCGGCCAACCGCCCTGCCCGGACATTGCCTGCACCGACTCCATGTAGATGGAATCGACATCCGGTCTTTCCTCCCGGTCGACTTTGACGTTTACGAAGAGTCGGTTCATCTCCGCAGCGGTCTCAGCGTCCTCAAAGGATTCGTGGGCCATGACGTGACACCAGTGGCAAGCGGCATAACCGACACTGAGCAGGACGGGAACATCGCGCGCTCTGGCCTCGCTAAGCGCCTCATCTCCCCATTCATGCCAGTCCACCGGGTTGTCCTTGTGTTGGAGCAGATAAGGAGACGTGGCGTTGGCGAGACGGTTGGGCATTGATCTCAAAGATACTTGGCTTGTCGTGTTGTCTATCTTGGACGTTGTAGATAGGAGTCTCATGACAGACCGCGACATGTTGGCGATGACAATGTCGGCAGAACAACGTTGGTTGGACAACTGGGTGGCTGGTCCCACTCTTGAGGGGGACCCGGTGCGTCGTGGCCAGCTGGCGCCAGATATTGAGCTCACTGCCGAGGACGGTTCGAGGGTGATGCTCAGCACTCACTGGTCTATGCAGCCGGCCCTTGTCATGTTGTGGCGGCATCTCGGCTGTGGTTGCGGTATCGATCGGATTGCCAAACTGAAGGAGGAGGTCGAGGAGTACACCGCCGCGGGTCTCGACACAGTTGTGGTGGCTCCGGGCGAAATCGAACGGGTGATTGCTTACAAAGATCGGCACAAACTGCCGGTTCCGGTCATGGCCGATCCTGAGTACACCACCCACAGGGCATTTGGCCTTTCGCACTGGTCGAAGGAACAGGTGCTTTACGACGCTCCAGAGGAGTTCTGTTCGATCAGCAGAGACATCGGGGAGCAGTTCCAGGCAGGTCGACGGGATGGCGTTTACAACCTTGTGGACGACCCTTGGATGCAGTCAGCCGAATTTGTTGTGGACACAACCGGTGTCGTCAGAGTCGCCTATCTCTATAACTACTGCGAGGACTTTCCGGACGGACGCATCTTCACCACTGCTGCTCGTCTGGCCAGTTGACTAGTAGCCCATGAAGACGCTTCTTCTGATGCGTCATGCAAAGTCGGATTGGGACGCCGACTACACGGCGGACCATGAGCGTCCGCTGAGTGATCGGGGAGTCCGTTCAGCCCGCTTGATGGGGCGTCTCGTCGCCTGGTTGGACCTGACACCGGAATACGTCATCTCTTCGACTGCTGTTCGTGCACGGACCACCGCCGACCTCGCTTCAGAAGCTGGTCAATGGAGGACGCGAATTGGCCTCGAGAGTGGTCTTTATGGAAGCGGTCCTGAGGCCGTGCTCGAGATCGCAGCGAGCGCGCCAGACGTGGAACGACTGATGCTGGTCGGCCATCAGCCGACGTGGGGGATGCTGGTGAATCGACTTACAGGTGCAGTCGCTGACATGAAAACTGCCTCGGTTGCGGCCATCGATTTCATGATCGACGATTGGAATGGCTTGGAAACAGCCCAGGGTGTGCTGACTTCACTTCAACACCCCAGGCCGTACTTCGCTTCTCAATGGGATCTCGGATGAACCTTGTGCGAAGATCGGCCTTATGACCTGGAAACTCGATTGCGGTTCATACACCCTCTTTGTGATCGAAGACGGCTACTACTGGCGCGACCCGGCCGGATACCACGTGAGCGCCACCGAGACGGATTGGCGATTCCATCCCCGCAATGACCAGGGCCAGGTCCGGATGAACTTCGGCTGTTATCTGATCACCGACGGGGAACGGACCGTCATGATCGACGCCGGCATCGGTGATACGCCCGGTGGGCCTCCCGGGATGACAGCAGGCCTGATGCCGTCCGCTGTTGACTCTTTGGACATTGCCCGTGAATCAGTCGATACCATCGTCTACTCGCATATGCACTACGACCACATTGGTGGCAGTCAACGTGATGGGAAGGTGGTGTTTCCCAACGCCCGGCACGTGTTTCACACTAAGGAGTGGAATTTCTGGAAATCGGCAGAGGGTGATCTAGCCAAAGCGGCACGGAAGATCATGAAGTCGCTGTTGGATCAAGATCGGGTCGACTTCATCGAAAAGGACACGGAGGTCCTTCCAGGAATCACCGCCGTCGAATCCTTTGGCCACACCCCCGGGCATCTCACGGTCAGTCTCATCTCGGATGGCACCCGGACGCTTATTGGTGGTGATGTCAGCAATCACCCGTTCCAGGTCGAGCATCCCCACTGGAGTCTCCCCGTCGACAACGATCAGCAACTCGCAGGCACGACACGTGATCGCGTTTTTGACGAGATCAGGGAATCGAACGCCACGTTTGTTGCCGGGCACTATCCAATGCCGGGAATTGGCAGAGTCATCACGGATGACGGCGTCAGGGTGTATCAGCCGGGAACCATCTCCAAGGTGGACTAGCAACCAAACATTTTGGGGCATTCTTGACACCGAGTGTCGGGGGTCGTATGTTCTCTCTCGTTCGGTCGATCGACCGAAAGAGAGAGGAAACACTGTTTCGGGTACGGGTGGGAGACGAAATCAGCTGCCCGGCTTTGGTCGGGCAGCGATCGATCGGATTCGAATGACTGACGACACTGCAACCAAGATTCTGGAGGCCGCAAGACGATGTCTGCTGGCCGACGGCTACGCGGCGATGTCGACCCGCAAGGTCGCTGAGGATGCGTCTGTTCCTCTTTCTCAGATTCATTACCACTTCGGATCGAAAGATGAATTGATCCTTGCTCTTCTTCGTCGCGAGAACGATCGGTTGTTGGGGAGGCAGGCAGCAATGTTCCAAAAGGAGCTTCCGTTGTGGGAGAGATGGGAGCTGGCCTGTGACTACTTCGACGAGGACCTGGCTTCGGGATACGTGCGGGTGATCCAAGAGATGACGGCAGTCGGTTGGTCATCCAGCTCAATTGGCAAGGAGATGCGGGGCATATGGGGTGCTTGGCAGGACTTGCTGCGTGGAGTTGCCACCGACGCCCGCAGGCAGGGAATCCTTCCTGCCATGTGGGAACCGAACGAAATCGTGGCCCTGGTAGCAGCTGGGTTTATTGGGGCGGAGTCAATGATCTTATTGGGAATGGAGGACGAGGAACTACCGGTTCGTAAGGCGTTGAGGAAGGTGGGCGATCTGATCAGGATCACCGAGGAGGGCCAAACACATGAGGGCTAGATACCCGGACAACGATGGCTACGTCGAACGCAATGGGGCCAAGATCTACTTCGAGGTCTACGAGAACGAGGGACCCACCATTTTTCTGGGCCAGACCTGGCAAACGGCTCACTCGCGTCACTGGAAAATGCAGATCCCGTACCTGTCACGCCACTTCCGAGTTGTCACATTTGATCCGGTTGGGAATGGGAGGTCGGATCGCTCCGATGTCAGGGAGCGTTACATGGCCAAAGAGGTGGTGGCCGACGCCATTGCGGTCCTCGACGCCACCAACACTGAAACATGTGTTGCCGTTGGGCTCTCGATGGGTGGAGGACTGGTTACCTTCCTGGCGGCTTTGCATCCGGAGCGCTTTGACGGAATCGTTCCGATTGCAGCGTCGAGTCCTTGGGCTGTCCCTCCCTTGGATCGACCGACGGTGAACCAGCCCTCGCCAGCGAAGCCAGGTGTTTCCCCTGAAGGCTGGGAGAAAGACAACCCGGAGTACTGGCTTATTGATTGGCCTGATTTCGTTGATTTCTTCTTTGACCAATGTGCCTCCGATCCGCATTCGACCAAGTTGTTTGATGATCTCCAGGGTTGGGCTCTGGAGACCACCGGTCAGATCATCAACTACACAGGGACCAATGCTCCTTCGTTCGATGCAGCGGAGATCGAGGTAGCAGTTCGTGCCATCAGCTGCCCAACGCTGATCATTCATGGCACCGGCGACCGGGTCATTGCTCACGAAAGCGGCGCGATTCTGCAGAAGATGATCCGAGGGGCTGAGTTGGTGACTCTTGATGGCGCCGGGCATGTCCCGATGGGCCGCTATCCGGTGAAGATCAACGAATTGATCAAGAACTTCGCGGATCGTGTTTACGGAATACAGCGCTCTCAGGCGGAGTGGCACATCGGGCACGGCCGCACCAAGAGGGCTCTGTATGTGTCCTCGCCAATCGGTCTCGGTCACGCCCGTCGCGATGTGGCCATCGCCGACGAACTGCGTGGGATACACCCAGATCTCCAGATTGACTGGCTAGCCCAGGATCCGGTGACTCGGGTTCTGGACTCGAAAGGGGAGTCAATTCACCCCGCATCAGCACATTTGGCCAATGAGTCGGCTCACATCGAAGCCGAGTCAGGTGAGCACGATCTGAACGCCTTCCAAGCTATCCGAAATATGGACGAGATCCTGCTCTCCAATTTCATGCTGGCCGACGAGGTCATCGCCGAAGGCCAATACGACCTGGTGATCGGCGACGAGTCGTGGGAGCTCGACTATCACCTTCATGAGAACCCGAACGTCAAGAAGACTGCATATGCCTGGATGACCGACTTCGTGGGCTGGGTGCCGATGGAGTCCGGTGGTGAGCGCGAAGCCTTCGTTTCTGCCGACTACAACGCCGAGATGATTGAACAGATCGCCCGGTACGGCAGAGTTCGTGACAAGGCGGTATTCGTCGGCAATCCCGAGGACATCATTCCGGGGACGTTCGGTCCGGGGTTGCCACTCATCAAGGAGTGGACCGAAGCCAACTACGACTTCGCCGGCTATGTGACTGGTTTCGACCCAGTTGGCCTCGGTGATCGTGCCCAGCTTCGGGCGGAGCTTGGCTATCACCCCGACGAGAAGGTGTGCATCGTCTCCGTAGGCGGGTCCGGTGTCGGAGCACATCTGATTCGGCGAATCGTCCAGGGATACCCAGAAGCCAGCAACACAGTCTCCGACCTTCGGATGATCGTGGTTACCGGCCCCCGAATCGACCCCTCGTCCATGCCCGAAGTCGAAGGTGTGGAGTACCGATCGTACGTCGATCGTTTGTACCGACACTTGGCCGTGGCGGATCTGGCCATCGTCCAGGGCGGCCTGACCACAACGATGGAGTTGGCCGCTTCGAAGGTCCCGTTCATCTATGTGCCACTGCGGAACCATTTCGAGCAGAACCACCATGTCAGGGCACGCCTCGCCCGCTATCGAGCAGGTCGGCAGATGGATTACGGCGAAATTGACCCCGACTCACTCGCTGCGGCGATCTCACAAGAACTGGGTCGAGAGGTGGACTACATGGATGTTGAAACTGATGGAGCAACGAGAGCGGCGGCGATGATCGCCGAACTGATTTAGAGAGGGAAAAGATGACACTTGCACCGGCACGACTCGAGTTTTCCCAAGAGGACGTTGATGGGATCACCAAAGCCTCTTTGGACTATGTCGAGGGTTTCACCCAGGGAGATGCGGACCGACATGCTCTTGCATATCACCCAGAAGCGTTGAAGCGTCGCTACGACAAATCAGATGTGAGTGGCATCGACATCCTGGAAACCATCTCACCACAAGGGATGGTCGACTACGCCAGAACCGGTCATTCGATCGTTGAAGATATCCAACACGAAATCATCATCGATGCGGTATCAGAGGACATCGCATCGGTACGTCTTTATTCATCTAAGTGGGTCGACTTTCTTCATATGGCTAAAGCCCGCGGTGAGTGGAGGATCCTGCATGTGGTGTGGCATCACGTGAGAACGGAGGGATAGAACCGGTCGGTATAAGCGCGGGCGCCGTCGTACGAGAGACTGAAGGCGATCAAGGCGAAGTACGACCCTGAGAACTTCTTCTCGGTAAACCAAAACATCCCGCCCAAGGAGTAGCGGACGTCAGTAGCTGTGGTGGGGTGTTGGTGACGCCCCACCTAAGCTCAGTGAGGATGGCCGAAACCTCCAGACCCATCCGTCCGATACCTTTGAAGATCGCCGGTGTAATCGGTTTTCTGAGCGCGGCTCTCTACTTGGCCGTGATCGTCGGAGTCGAAGATCGATCGGGTTTTCCCCAGGCGTACCTGTGGCTGGCAGTCATGGTATTTGCGGGTGTCCTTGCCTGGTTTGCCGATAGTGTCACCGGGCGGGAGCGCCGAATGGCGTTCGGCGCCACCGGGCTTTTCTTCCTTCTAGCGATGTTTTCATCACCGATATTTGTTGTTGTCTATTTGACAGCCACTTTCTTAGCCGTTTTCGGGTGGCTGGCCGTCAAGACTCCCGATCCTGGGGCGACGGTTGAGCCTTGAGGGGACCTGGCTGGTCGAGAGTCTCGCGGTTGGAGGCGAATTGGTGCGACCACTCGACGGAGTTCGGCCCCTCACACTTGCCGTCTACGGCGAACAGGTGTCGGGAAGCTCGGGTGTCAATCGTTTCACAGGCAGGCTCGGACAAGGGCTGGTCTTTTCGACTTTGGCCGTCACAAAGATGGCCGGGCCAGAAGAATTTATGGCCCAGGAGGGGATATTCCTCGCACATCTCGAAAGTGCCGATTCGATCGAGCCGTCCAGTTCTGGGATACTTCTCCTGTCCGGCGGACTTGTGGTTCTCACCCTGGTCTCGTCGGGAACTGCCAACGCATCCACGACGTCTTAGGGCTGTGGAAAAGAGGGGGGTTCACAAACCCCCCAAACTGCGTATATTTGACTGCTCGGGGTCCCCCACCCCTCGCTCTATGTGCCCCTTGCGGAGGATTTTATAGATATGGCCGCCCCTCAGACCAGTAAAAGTAAAACCGAGAAGCCCCGTCGCGTTCGGCTCCATTCGAAGTTGACCGACGAACGCGGGCGTCTCACCACAGATCTTGTTTCCCAGTACCTGACCGCGATTGGTGAGTACGACTTGCTCAATGCCGAGCAAGAGGTCGAGTTGGCCCAAAAGATCGAGGCTGGCGAGGACGCCGCCGAGAAGCTCGAAGAGGGCACTTTTTCAGGCAAACGTGAAGAGATGGAACTTCGTCGCCACGCTCGTCGTGGTGCCCAAGCCAAAGACGATTTCCTCACAGCCAACCTTCGCTTGGTCGTCGCCAATGCCAGGCGTTATGCCAACACTTCTGGAATCGACTTTCTGGACCTGATCCAGGAAGGAAACCTGGGTCTCATTCGTGCTGTCGAAAAGTTTGACTGGAGGAAGGGCTTCAAATTCTCCACCTATGCCACTTGGTGGATTCGCCAGGCCATCACACGGGCGATCGCAGACAAGTCCCGGACGGTGAGGATTCCAGTACATCTCCACGACACATTGGCTGCAGTGCGCGCTGCACAGGCCTCTCTCAAGGCCGAGCTAGGGCGCGACCCGCGTCCCGACGAGATTGCCGAGGAAGCGGGCGTCACCACCGACAAGGTGGAGCTTGCTCTGAGCGTTGCAGACACGGTCTCGCTTGAGCAACCCATTGGTGAGGATGGCGCACAGCTCGGTGACTTCATTGAAGACGAAGATGCCGCCGACCCGGTCCAGATGACAGAAGAGATGGATGTTGCCAACTCTCTAAGGGTCTCCATTGAGCGCCTGCCCGAGCGTGAAGGGCGCATCCTGGCCCTTCGTTATGGCTTCTACGATGGCGTGCCTCGCACACTTGAAGAGATCGGCGATGAATTCAATTTGACCAGGGAGCGAATTCGTCAGCTCGAGAAGCTTGCTCTTTGCAGACTCCGACACCCCTCTTTCGGTATTCGTGAAGCGGATCTCGTCTGAGCGATACCTCGAGTTTCGCCAAAAGACCCGCTTTTCAGGCGGGTCTTTTTGATTTGTCGCTGAACTCATCGCGATTGTGAACCTTGGCGAGCTCGTTGGCGAGGCTCCATATCTTTGTGGGCCTGACACTTCGATAGCCGAGGCCGCGTCCGCAATGGAGAGTTCTGATCTCGGCTCTTTGGCCGTTGTCGAGGGGATGGAACTCCTCGGTCTCGTCACGGAACGTGATATCCGTAGCGCGGTGGCGGACGCAGTGCAGCTTGACGCCACTCCTGTCTCAGAGATCATGAGCGTGGATCCGGACACTTTCGATCCCGACCTTGACGTCTGGGACGCGGCCGCCTGGATTGCCGAGTCCAGATATAGCCACATGCCGGTCGTTGGTGACGACGGTTCGCTTTTGGGTGTGGTCTCCATACGCGACCTGCTCAAGTCGTTGGTGGACACCGTCTAGAGGACCGACCACAGGACGATCGGTAATTCAAGAGCCTTCCCGGACGCTCACCTCTACAATCGACACCGCTCAGGGCCTCACAGCATCAGATGTCTTGACTTGAACCACACTTGAACTTGTACCTTGATCTGCCCACATGTCTGAACAGCAAATGACCCCATGGACCGTGGTCCGCGACGGATCTCGCCTTATTGGGCGATTCATCCGAATGCACCCAGCAGCCTTTGCAATCGCCGTGTTTGGTGCGGCGTTGTTCGCCGGTGCAATCATTGCTTCGGCGCTGGTCATCGGCTGGGTGACGGACCGCGTCATCATTCCGATCCTTGACGAGGGCAACGATCCCGACCTGCTCGCCCTCGCCGCAGCGGCCATCATCCTCATCGCCATCGTTAAGGCTGTCGGCATCGTGATTCGGCGTACGTCGGCCGGGTGGCTCTCATCGGCGGTCCGGCGTGATGTGCGCAACGACCTTCTCGAGCACCAGCTGTCGTTGAAGATGTCCTGGTTCAATCGGCAGTCGATCGGTGATCTTCTGGCGGTTGCGGACTCGGACGTCCAGCAGGGAACCGGTGTATTGGGTCCTCTTCCGTACGCCACCGGGGTGTCGCTGCTCCTGGTAGGCACAATTACGATGATCGCACTGATCGATCCCTGGCTCGCGATTGGCACCGTCGTCGGCCTCGTCATCGTCATTTCCATCGACGTCCAAGGGAGTTGGGTGACGTATGGGATGTGGGAAAAGGTCCAAGTGATGCGTGGTGAGGTGTCTTCGGTAGCCCACGAGGCGTTCGATGGTGCTCTTACCGTGAAGTCGTTGGGGCGTGAGTCTTATGTTTCGGAGCGCTTCGGCTCCGTCAGCGACGAGTTGCGAGACAGAATCATCGAGGTCAATTCGACCTGGACCAAGTACCAGGTGATCGTTCGTGCGCTACCTCAGATGATCATCGTCATTGTCCTTGTAGGCGGTTCCGCCCGGATCTCGGCTGGTGCAATGACACCAGGGGAGATGGTGACTATTGCCTATCTACTTGCCTTGCTTTCGTTTCCAATACAGCTAATCGGATTTGTCTTGTGGGATCTCGCGGGCAGCCTCGCCGGATGGAAAAGAGTGCAGGATGTTTTCGATGCTGACGAATTCATCTCATACGGTGAGCGCACCGCCAGCGACGCCGTCGGAGCTGCACCTGTCGTCAGCTCCGCCGTTGGGTTCAAATACGACGTCGAACCGGTATTTGCCGGCCTCGACCTCGATCTAAATGCTGGCACCACTCTGGCTGTTGTCGGGCCGACCGCGTCGGGCAAGTCGACGCTGGGGCTGTTGTTGGCCCGGTTGTGGGACCCGGACTCGGGAGACGTCCATCTCGAAGGTCGAGATCTTCGCGAGTTTGCGGCATCTGAACTGCCCAAGGAGGTGTCTTATGTGAGTCAGAATACCTTTCTGTTTGACACCACGGTCCTGGGAAATATCACTCTCGATGATGAGTTCTCCGAGCGCGATGTGAACACCGCGCTCAGGCTCGCTCGGGCCGACTCGTTCGTCGCAGAACTACCAGATGGTCTCGATACTGAACTGGGAGAGCGCGGGACAACTCTTTCGGGTGGTCAGCGCCAGCGGCTGGCTCTGGCACGTGCGCTCATTCGTAGGCCCAGATTGATGATCCTTGATGACGCCACCTCGGCTGTTGACCCATCCGTTGAGGCGGAGATTCTCAAGGCGCTCAAAAGCGCCGCCCTGCCATCGACCATCGTGGTCGTCGCCTATCGGCCCTCCTCGATACGTCTTGCAGACGAGGTCGTCTACGTCGACAACAAACGCATTCTGGGACACGGCACCCACGAGGAGCTTCTGAAGACAGTCCCGGGTTATGTCCGACTGGTCCAGGCCTACGAGGAGGAAGCAATCCGGCTTCAAAAGGAGGCGTCGTGATAGCTGATTACACGACTGGCGGCCTCATCCGCAGGGCCTTCGTGGAGGCGCCGGTCTTCCGAGACGGGCTTCCTTTCACCCTGTTTCTCGCGATGACAGGTCAAGCGATAACTGTCGTCACTCCGATCGTGATTCAACAGATCATCGACAAGGAGATCCTTGGGCCCGACGGCATTGACATGAGCAACGTGGTTGCAATGGCGGCGGTGGCCCTGGTTGCCCTGATCGTCGGTGTCGTGGTAGGACGAATCTCTTTGTTGAGACTGGTTCAGACGTCGTCATCAGGTCTCTCCGATCTGCGTACCAAGACTTTTGACCACCTGATGCGTCAGTCAGTGCTCCATGTGCAGGCCGAACGGAGAGGCAATCTTGTTTCCAGGGTCACCTCGGATATTTCGACACTTCAGGAGTTCATGGAGTGGGGTGGAATTGGTCTCATCGTTGCGTCGAGTCAGGTGGTGCTGGCCACTGGCGTCATGGTTTTCTATGAGTGGCGGCTTGCTCTGATCGCTCTTGGCGGCGTTGCGATCTACCTGTCGATGATGCGGTGGTTCCAACGAATGCTGGCGAAGAGATACGACGAAGTTCGAAAAGATGTTGGCGCCTCGCTGGGGATACTGTCGGAGTCGATTACGGCCATTCCGATCGTTCGGGCTTATGGAACCGAGGAGTCGACCCAAGGCAAGGTTGCAGTTGCTCTGGAACGACGTTTCCGCAGCGAGTTCCGCACTTTTCGCTTCGGAAACACCCTCTTCTCGACCGCCGAGATCTTTTCGGGGCTTCTCACGGCAACTCTGGTGGTTGCCGGCGTCCTGATCGGAATCAATCAGGACATGTCGGCGGGAACTCTGATCGCGTTCCTGTTCCTGGCCAATCTTCTCATCGAGCCGTTGCAGGTACTTGTCGAGACGCTCGAATTCGCCCAGTCGGCCGCCTCAGGTCTGCGACGCGTACTCGAGGTCCTTGACGGTGACATCGAGATTGACGATCCGGCCGACGCCGAGGATTTGCGTCCGGGTGGATTGAGCGCCCGGTTCAGCGATGTTCGCTATTCGTACCCGGACGGCGACGAAGTGTTGACTGAGGTTTCGGTGGACATTGCCGTGGGTGGCCGGATAGCAGTGGTTGGCGAAACGGGCTCGGGCAAGACCACTTTTGCCAAGTTGCTGGTCCGCCTTATCGACCCGATCGAAGGCGAGATCCATATTGGTGGAGTTTCCGCATCCCGGATTCGGCTGGCAGATCTTCGATCGAGAGTGGCCTTCGTCCCTCAGGAGGGCTTCCTCTTTGATGCCACTGTTGCCAACAACGTCCGTTATGGACGGCCTCAGGCGGATGATGCAGAGATCTGGACTGCCTTTCACGAATTGGGGCTTGGAGAGTGGGTCCAAGGTCTTGGGTCTGGGCTTGATACGCAAGTCGGCGAACGAGGCGGCAACCTTTCAGCTGGTGAGCGTCAACTTGTGGCTTTGGTGCGTTCCTGGATCGGATCACCCGACCTGCTGGTGCTCGACGAAGCCACTTCCGCTGTTGACCCTGCTCTCGACGTCGCGCTCAGACATGCCATTGACAAGCTGACCGAGGGTCGGACGTCGGTGACCATTGCCCACCGGCTTTCTACCGCAGAAGGTGCTGACGAAGTGCTCGTGTTCGACAGGGGACGGTTGGTGCAGCGTGGCCATCATCGAGAGCTCATCGGTGAGCACGGGGTGTACGCAGATCTCTACGCCGACTGGTCGGCGGGTACCAAAAGCGTCTGAGCCTCTCGAGTAAATACTCGAGAGGCTGTCACAGCTTGGGGGGTGGGATGTAGTTGCCCGTGGTGAACCGTCCGCTCTCAACGCCCACTTCCCACACGCTTGCCTTTGAGCAGTAGAACCGCGAATCGAGGGTGAGTCCGGCCCACATCAGACGGTTGATAACGGCTGGGATGACATCACCGTGGGAACAGAGCACCGCGTTGTGGCCGAGCAGGGATTCGACTAGTTCATAGGCGGCGTCGATGTCCGGCCCTTCAGCCAGTGCCTGGCTTACTTCGACCTTGGCGCCGATTCTCTTAGCGAGGGGTTTCACTGAGTCGATGCATCGCTCGTAGGGGCTGGTGACGATGCGTTCGATCTGCTTTTCGGCGAGGGTCTTCGCGACGATCTCCGACTGCTTCCGACCCTTCTTCGTCAGGGGCCGTTTGGGGTCATCGCCCGACCACTTGGTCCGGTCGCCGGCGGCGGAGTGTCGGAGCAGAAAGATGGTCCCGGTCTGCGTCAGATGTTTGTAATCAGCGTTCTTGATGAGAAGCCGATCATTCTTGTAGTCGAGAATCTCTTTGGCCTTCTTGCGGCTAACCCATCGGATCTTGTCGATCTCATCGTTTTTCTCGAAGCCCGGGCTGGACGGCAGGGGTCGCATCGCAAACCAGCGGACCTCCTTGACCCCGTTGGTGATTCGATGTCTCGTTGTTTCGAGTGGCGCAACAATGCGACACACATAACCCGTTTCTTCCAGGACTTCCCTGATCGCGGTCTCCTCGGGTGTTTCGCCCTTATCGGCTTTCCCTTTCGGCAGCCCCCAATCGTCATACGAGGGGCGATGGGCGATCAGGATCTTGAGGTTCCCTTTGCCGGTTCGGCGAAGGATCAGACCGCCGGCGGCCCTGACGACACGAGTCACGGCCGGAAGGTTAGAGCGACTACGACGCTTCGGTCTTGCGGGCCACCAACGAGCGAAGGTTGGTGCCGCCAGGAGTCAAGGGAGCGGTTAGCTCATCAGCCTTACTTAGGTCGATGGTCACTGCTCCACATTCGATACAAACCTGACGTCGAATGCCGGCGCCGACGTTTTGCGTCTCGCCAAATTCATGCCGGCCTTTTCGACAGTCGGAACGACGATGTTTCTGGGCCTTGATCTCGGGATGTAAGTGACTCACTCCGGCCGCCCAGGTTAGATCGCGAAACAAGAAATTGACGGATTCTCAGTCGTTCAGAGCTGACCGAGCAGCCAGTCCAGACCTGAGTCGCCATCGGGCGCGAGGTGGATATCGGCAGGGACTGCATCGATCTCTTTGGAGAGTGTTGAAGCCACGGCTGCCCAACCTGGGCCGATTGCGACAGTGGGAATCGCTGATCCACTGTTTCGCCTCACGATGTGGTTGATATTCCAGGCGACGAGGAGCTCGGTGGCCGTACCGATCGAACCGGCGAGGGCAAGCGTCCCGTTGGCCCGCTCCATCATTCGCCCAATGCGGTCGGTGAGGTTGTCCGCCTCGATTAGCTCGTTTACAAAGGGATTGGCGCCATGACGGCCAGGGAACAGTGGTGGCGCCGTTATCCCGATGACGTGGCCCCCTGCGTCACTTGCTCCTTTGGACGCGGCTTCCATTGTGCCGCCGTATCCACCGGTAATCACTGCAAACGACGAACGTGCCAGCCGTCGGCCCACCATCTCGGCTTCGATCCATTCGGGTGAATCGGGTTCGGTTTGGGACGATCCGAAGACCGCTACAGAGCGGGATCGGATCAACCTGCTTGGGCCTCTCGAATCCCTGCTACCACCCGATCGACATCGATCAAAGCGTGGCTCTCGATCGCAAACTGGGGCCAGGGAACATCGAATCCGGTAACACGGATGATGGGGCCTGTCAGGTCGTACATGGCCTTCTCGGCAACCACTGCCGCTACCTCAGCGGCGACGCCGGCAGAACCCTGAGGCTCCTGAACCAGCAGCAGCCTTCCGGTCTTTGACACTGACTCCAGCACGGTCTCACGATCCCACGGGAAGAGAGTGCGGAGGTCAATAACCTCAATAGAGGCCTCGACTTCCTCGGCGGCTTTCATTGCCACCGGCACCATTCCTCCATACGTGACCAATGTGAGGTCGGAGCCCTGTTGACGGATGCGGGCCCGGCCGATCGGCAGTGTGTAGTGCTCGACGGGGACGTCCTCCCTACCGGCTCGGTACAGCACCTTGGGTTCAAGGAAGATGATTGGATCGTCACTTTCCAATGCGGCCGCAAGGAGGCCTTTGGCGTCGGTGGGCGTCGAGGGGCAAATCACCACAAGACCGGGCGCATGGACAAAGTAGGCCTCGGGTGAGTCACAGTGGTGCTCATGAGCCCCAATACCAGCTCCGTTGGGCATTCTCACCAGCACGGGAACTTTCGAATTGCCCCGTGTGCGATAGCGGAATCGGCCGAGGTGGCTGACGATCTGGTCGAAGGCCGGATAGACGAAACCTTCGAACTGGATCTCGGCAATGGGTCGCGCTCCTGCAAGCGCCATGCCGATCGCCGAACCGATGATGCCGGACTCGTTGAGAGGGGTGTCGATGACTCGCCCTTCCCCGAATTGAGCCTGCAAACCCTCGGTTATCCGGAAGACACCCCCCGTCAGGCCGACATCCTCGCCCAAGATGATGGTGTCACTGTCCCTCTCCATACCCTGATGAAGAGCGGCGTTGATCGACTCAGCCATTGTCCAGCGTTTAGTCGGTCCTTCCGGTAGTCGGTCGTGACCTATCTGCCAGACCTCATCCTCGGTGAAGAGAGTCTCCTCCTCGCCATGGGAGCGTTGCATTGCGTGAAGCTGCTCGACGACATGGGACGGGATCTTGGTGAATGCCTGTCGTACCGCATCGTCCCGGTCGGGGAGCGGTTCGGATTCGATCGAAGTGATGGCCACATCGACGGAGTCACTTATCTCATTGGCAACTTTCTCCTCAGCACGCTCATCCCACTCACCACGGTTCTCCAAGAACCGTCGGAGTCGCTCAATGGCGTCCTTTTCTTTCCAGGCCTCGACCTCCTCGCTCGATCGATAGAGGGTGTCATCATCGGCGGTGGCGTGGGGCCCATAGCGGTAGGTCATCGCCTCAATCAGGGTCGGTCCTCGACCCTCTCTGGCCCTGTGTACCGCGAGCTTTGTGGCCAGATAGACGGCGATCGGGTCCATCCCGTCGACCCTGAGACCCTCAAATCCATATGCCTGAGCCTTTTGGGCGATCGTCTCGGCAGCGGTCTGTTTCTCGTATGGCACTGAGATGGCATAGAGGTTGTTGGCGCAGATGAACACAGTTGGCGTTTTCCAGACTCCGGCGAAGTTCATGCCCGAGTGAAAGTCGGCTTCCGAGGTCGCGCCGTCTCCGAAGTAGACAGTGGTGACCGTGTTCTCACCACGAAGCTTGGTCACGTACGAATATCCGACGGCATGTGGGAGCTGACTGGCAATTGGGACGGTGACGATTCCCGTGCGGTACTTGTCGAAGTCCCAGCGCGAGTTCGGTAAGCCCTTCCAATACGCAAGAAGGGCCTCCATGGGAAGGCCCCTTGTTATCTGGACACCGTGCTCCCGATACGAGGGGAAGACGAAGTCGTTGGGCTCCATCGCCAGTGCCGAACCGATCTGCACGGCCTCCTGACCCTCGAGCATTGCGTATGTCCCGATCCGCCCCTGACGTTGCAGGGCAAGCATTCGTCGGTCCAATTCTCTGGACAGAACCATGTTTCGATACATCTCTTGGTATAGCTCTGGATCAAGCCCGGGGTCCTCGCCAACCAACCCACCGTCGGCGTTGAGGATTCGCAACGTCTCGAACTGACCCATGAACCGAGTCTGCCACAAGTCAAGTTATGCCGGCACGTCACCGGCGTTGGCTAACTTGCCATCCATGCCTCGATTCAGGGCTGAAATAACCGCTCTCAACCCGTATGAGGTTGGTCGTCCAATCGAGGATGTCGCCCGCGAGTTTGATCTCGATCCCGACTCGATCATCAAGCTGACCGCCAACGAAAGCCCTGAGGGACCCTTCCCCGGCGTCATCGATGCCGTTTCTGCGGTTTTGGGTAACGCAAACCGCTATCCGGACAACGATCTTTGGGACCTGAGCCAAGCGCTAGCCCATGAGTTGGCGGTGCCGCGGGAAAGCCTGTTGTTTGGAAGCGGCAGCACCGCTCTCATTTCTGCGATTGCCAGCGCGGCCGGTGGGCCAGGTACCAATCTTGTCTACGGCTGGCCTAGTTTCGTGATGTATCGCTTCGCCGCGCTCTGGTCAGGATCTGGCTTTGTCGAGGTGCCGCTTGACGGGAACTACGAGCTCGACCTCAATGCGATCGGCAATGCAATCAACGTCGACACGAGGGTTGTCGTGCTCTGCAACCCCAACAATCCAACAGGAACGATCAAATCGGCCGATGAGATCGAACACTTCATCGACATGGTGGCCGACGACGTTTTGGTTGTGGTCGACGAGGCATATCACGAATACGTGGGGGACCCTCGCTACGGAACCGCTATCGGTCTGGCTCTCGGTCGTCGCAATGTGATCGTGCTCAGGACGTTCTCCAAGATCTACTCATTGGCTGGGTTTCGAGTGGGCTTTGCCATCGGTCATGCCGAGACGCTGGCCGAAGTCCGCAAGGCTCAGGCTCCGTTGACTGTGGCTACCGCCTCCCAAGCTGCGGCACTTGCATCCTTGGGACAACCTGACGAAGTCAGTCGACGGGTTGAAGCGAATGCGGCTGCTCGTCACTATCTCTCCGGTGTCCTTGCCGAACGAGATGTGACCCAAATCGCCAGTCAGACCAACTTCATTTTCTTCAAGATGCCGGGGCACCACGCCGACCACTTTTCCACCAGGTTCACGGAGTTGGGTGTGATCCTCAGGCCAATGTCTGATGGATGGCTGCGCGTCACGGTCGGATCGCCCGGGGAGAACCAGAAGTTCGTCGAGGCGTTGGATGTGGTGCTGGATCGGGTTCGTTAGCCGATTTTGCATTGGCCCCAGTAGACGCTTCCATTTCACGTTAAACCGCGAACACCGTGGTTGTTTCTTATGGCAAATGGGGAGTAGAAGATGAAGTCTCTGGTGTCCGCGCTCTCGACGACGGTTCGTCGCTGGCCCTGGGTTGTCGTCATTCTCACCGTAATTGTCTCCATGGGCCTCGGATTTCTGTCCGGGAAGTTCACACCGGAGGAAGACACCAACGCATCTTTTGCTCCTGAAGCGCCCGAACTGGAAGCTGCCGAAACCATCCGTGATCTTTTTGGGGGCGAGTCCACGGTCTCGGTGATGCAGGTCATCATCGCTGTTGAAGACGGCAACGTATTCAGTCTCGATGGGCTCGATGCCGTCAACGCCGTATCTGAGACGGTCATCAATGGTGCATTCAGCGACATTCTCGTCGATCAAGGCGGCGGGCCGATCTTCAGCTTCCTGGCTCCGGTCCAAGGCGCCATCGCCGAAGGGGCACCGGTGCCCACAACCGATGAAGAACTCCAGGCCTTGTTTCAAAGCTCGCTCGCTGAGTTCCCAGCGGAGCAGGCCGGCTTTGTCGAGGGTTTGTTGCCGAGCAATGGTGACATCAGTGGGCCTACATCAGATCAAGGTCTGATGATCATCTTCACCAGCGGCGCAGAGTCCGTCGACACCATCGACGTGTATGTCGATGCAAGTGCTGAGGCCGCCGCCGAAATCGTTGCAACTCCTCTGCCTTCCGGCTACACGGCTTCGCCGTTCTCTTTCGAGTTGCTGTTCGCAGATCAAGACGAATTCCAGGCTGAGATTGGTCGATTGTTCGGCACTGCCGCATTGATCATCATGGTTGTCCTGGCACTGGTGTTTCTGGTCAAGCCGCGCCGTACGGTTGGCAAGTTCGCCCTCGTGGTCGGTCTGGGCGCGGCGATCGTCTCGATTGTGCTGGTTGTCCTCCCAACCTTGGCATTAATTCTCGACGACTTTTTCCCGGACGCTCTCAAGGATTGGAACTCGAACGCGCTGTTCGCGATGACAGCGCTTCTATTGCTTGTCGTGTTCTTGGTGTGGACGTTCTCCGACCGCGGCTTGAGACGAACAGCAGCTGACACGATGCTCACGCTGATCACGATCGGCTTCGCCATCTCATGGATGAATGGCATCGGCTATCTCTTGTTCGAGGATGCGAGTCCGATGGCTCAGATTCTGCCGATCCTGCTGATCGGACTTGGAGTCGACTACTCGATCCATGTGAACTCGCGCTATCGCGAAGAGGTTTCCGCAGGAGCCTCCGTTGACGAGTCGATCTCGAGAGCTATCCGAACGGTGGGTGTGGCACTTGTCCTCGCAACCGTCACCACTGCCGTTGGCTTCCTGACCAATTTGTTCAACGCCATACCCGCGCTCAGGGAGTTCGGAGCTCTGGCGGCCATTGGCATATTTGCCTCGTTCCTCTTGATGCTCACGTTCGTTCCCGCGGTGCGGGAAATCCTCGATCGGCGTGGAGTCAGACGAGAGACGTTCGAGCCAGAGCGTCTTGTCGGCGGTGAGCAGCGTGCGTTGGGACGTCTCATCGGTGGTACGTCGAGCATCGCTAAGAAGGCTGCCGTGTTGGCAACCATTGTGGCCCTGCTGCTCGGGGCGCTGGGCGCCTGGGGGACCACCAACCTGGAAACCAAATTCAGCTTCATCGATTTCATCCCGACGACTTCTCCGCTCCGGACCACATTCGAGACCTTGCTGAATGACTTTGGCGGCGGATTCGGAGAGAACACTCAGGTGCTGATCGAAGGTGATGTTGCGACCGCCGATGCGTGGAATGAGATGGTCGTGTCCAACAACAACCTGACTGACACGCCAAACGTTGTGACGTTCGCCGGCCAGCCGGCCGGGTCGTCTCCGGTGGCATTGATCGGCCAAATGGCCACCGAGGATTCGCCATTCTTCGTGCCGGAAGTGGGTATGGCGATGGCCGCCGCCGGCGTGGATCAGGCAACCTTCATGTTCCCTTCGGGCGCCGACGTTGGCTCTGTATATGACGCAGCGTTTGCGGCTGCGCCACAAGAGGCGGCCAGCGTCCTCCACCAGACGGGGTCTGGCTACGACGCCGCCCTTTTTGACTTCACAACGCAAGCCGGAGAGTCCGGGGCCAGCCAGCTCCGTATTGACGTCCTCGAGGACTTCTCGGGTGTCGCCGATTTGGGTCTCGCCGTCGTCGCAACGTCGGATGAGATCATCAACAATGTCATTGTCACTACCTTGCGTGATTCCCAACTGTCGTCACTGTTGCTGACTCTCCTCGCGGCGCTGATCCTCCTTGTGATCAACTTCTGGTTCGAGGTGCGACGCCCGATGCTTGGTGTAATAACCACTATTCCTGTGGTTCTGGTGGTGTTGTGGTCCTTCGGCCTGATGACGGCGTTTGGGATCCCATTCGGCCCTGTTACGGCGACAATCTCGGCGCTGGCAATCGGCATCGGGATTCCCTACATGATCCATATCACTCACCGGTTCCTCGAGGATCGCGTTCGCTCGAAATCTGTGGAGGATGCGATCGAGTTGACGCTCGGAAACACGGGGGGCGCCCTTGCCGGGTCTGCTCTGACAAGCGTTGCAGGGTTTGGGATTCTGGTGACCTCGACAACGATTCCGTTTCGCCAGTTCGGTTTTGTCACGGCGTACACGATCCTCTTGGCGATGTTGGCTGCAGTGCTGGTGTTGCCGTCGATGTTGGTTCTGTGGGATCGCTGGCATGCCAAGCGAGACGAAGAGCCGCTTGCTGACGACTTGGATGAATTCTTGAAGGTGTGATTGCAGCCCTTTAAGGAATTGGGTCGGAAGACCCGGGTTCAGACACTTCCAGCGGACGTCTGATCGACCAGAATGAGGACGGGCCTGCCAGGCTCGTCCTTTTTCTATGGATGCATCACGAATCGCAAAAGAAGCCTCGGCTCTCCTACCTCTAGTTCACAATGTTCTCAAGATGTATCCATTCTTGACCAAAGAGGTCGATCACCTCGCCACGCACTCCAACGTCATGTATCGGGTGGTGACCAGTAGCGGCGAACAGTTGGTGTTGCGTGTGGGGACACCTCATGCCAACACGAGAACAAACATCGACTTCGAGGTTGCGTGGCTCGACGCTCTGAATCAGGACACGTCACTCGATCTGGTGGCTCCGATCCGCACCGCTGGCGGCGGGTTGGTCGTCGACGAAATGGATCCGTTGTTGGGCAAGGAGCGGCCTTGTATTCTCTTTAGCTGGGTACCCGGGGCGCCTCTCGGGGATGGCGCCGGCACCTTCGGTTATCGCTTGCTGGGTCAGATGTCGGCCGCTCTGCAACTTCATGGCCGCACATGGACACCGCCTCCGCTAGGTGAGATGAGGCAGTGGGACCAGGTCTTTTACTACGACCCAGAGATGGATCCAATAATTGTCGACAACCCAGTTTTTGGTCATCTCTTCGACACCCGTCGGCAGAAGACAATCGAGAAGGCTTTCGTTATCTGCGCCAAGGTCATCGAGGAGTCCTGGAGCTCGGGCACCCCCCAGGTGGTGCACGGGGATCTTCACGAGTGGAATGTCCATATGGTCGGGAGTCGGCTCTACGCATTCGATTTCGAAGATGTGATGATCGCTCTGCCGGCCCAGGATGTGGCCATCTGCCTTTATCAGACCCGCAATAACGAGCTGCGTCACGAGATCCGCGGGGCCTATCGCAAAGGCTTCGAATCGATCGCGGAGTGGCCAATCGTGGATGACTCTCAACTGGACGGTTTCCATGCGGCACGCCAAATCATGCTGATGAACTACGCAGCACGCATCCTCCGAATGGATGAGGCGATGGAATACCTCGATCAGGTGATGCCCTGGATCGATGGGTACGTCAATCGCTACGGATAGCCATGAGGTTCCCGGATAGACGGACCGCCGGGCAGTTGTTGGGGGAGTTGGTCAAGGAGGCGAGTCCGTCAGACCCGGTTGTATTGGCCCTTCCCCGGGGAGGGGTCCCTATTGGTTTCGAAGTGGCTCGTGTCTTGGATTGCGAGCTCGACGTCTTGGTGGTTCGCAAGTTGGGGGTCCCAACCCAGCCTGAGTTGGCAATGGGGGCCATTGGGGAAGAGAGCGTGATCATTCGCAACGATGAGATTGTCGCTGCGTCAGGCGTTGACAAAGACGCATTCAAACGTGTGGTTACCCGCGAACGGGCGGAGCTGGGGCGTCGGGTCAGCAGCTATCGAGAAGTGGTTGAGCCGGTCGATCCGGGCGGCTCCACGGCCGTTGTGGTCGACGATGGTCTGGCTACGGGATCCACGGCAGCCGCTGGGATAGCGATACTACGAGAGCGGGGTGTCAAAGAGGTCTGGCTGGCGGTTCCGGTCGCCCCGCGTGAAACAACCCGCGCCATGGAACGCTTGGCGGATCGGGTAGTTGTTCTCTCCCAACCGCCCGTCTTTGGCGCCGTCGGGAGCTGGTACCGCGACTTTCAACAGACAAGCGACTTTGAGGTGCGGGCCCTGCTTGAGGAATCACGGCTACGGTGACGCCGCCCCGGCAAAGAGAGGTTTTATGCCGTCGATGGAAGAGTTTTGCACGATCGAGGCCGACCTCGGGATGAACATTATCGGGAAGACCCCAGCCGGAATGCGTATCGACTTTCCGTTCAAGGGGACCGCGACGAGCGAACATTGGGGTGGTGAGCGCTCAGTGCGTGGTGTCGACTACGTGACGGTTCGTTCGGACGGCAACATGGACCTCGACGTCCACGCCACTATTGGCGAAAAGCGTGAAGCGGTTTCGTACACGGCCACTGGCGTGTCCATCGCCAACCCTGATCAGTCAGCCGACCCGAAGGAGCTGGTCGTCTTCCAAACCGGGAACGAAGATCTGGCCTGGCTCAACAACGAGGTGGGTGTGGCTTTCGGTCACGGCGATGGCGGCAAAATCACACTCACCATCCACCTGCTGAAGCCTTAGCGACCGATCGGGCACAAACCGCGAACCTCAGGTAGTACGGCCCGTATACGGTCGAAATCCGCTCAGCTTTGTACTGCGCGATAGTCGGGTTTCCGCTTCTCCAGGAAGGCCGCGACGCCCTCACGATGTTCGGCGGTTTTGCCGAGCCGTCCCTGCTCTCGCTTCTCCTCCTGCAACGCCTCTTTGAAGGTGAGGCTGGTGGCTCCGCGAATCAGGTTGCGGGTTGTGACCAGGGAATCCGGCACCATGTCGGCAAGGCTCTTGGCCAATTCGAGGGCTTTGGTCACCACATCGGCGTCGGGCACAACCTCGGCGCACAGCCCCATTCGATATGCCTCATCTGCGGGCACCCGCTTGTTGGTCATGGCCAGTTCGATTGCCTTGGAAACCCCAACATGCTGGGGCAACCAATAAGTCGTGCCCGAGTCCGGGGCAAGCCCAATCGCGGTGAAGGCGGACGTGAAGAATGCGGACTCCGCCATTACCCGGATGTCGCACCCGAGAGCCACACCAAGCCCGGCCCCTGCGGCAACTCCATTTACGGCTGCGACAACCGGAACCGACGCGTCGGTTAGCGCGTGAACCATTGGGTGGAAGACGTTGTCTAGGAACTCGGCAAGGTCGGGACCTTCTCCGTCATTGGTCTGAAGTATCGAGAGGTCGGCCCCCGAGCAGAACGCCTTTCCTTCCCCGGTCAACACGACCGCTCTTGCTTCGATCCCGGCGCGCTCGATGAAGTCGATAACCCCCCTTGCCAGGGTGATCTCAATGGCGTTGAAGCGGTCCGGGCGGTTGAGGGTGATGACGGCTACATCTCCGTCGAGTTGGTATTTGACGCTCATGGTCCTCCTTGAGGTCGCGAATCGTAAAGGACGGAAAACACCAGTGCCAATGCCGTTTAGTCCTATGGTTACTGACAATTCGGCGCAGCAGAACGCCGCGAAGTCACCGACCCAAAGGAGGGGCCGTGAACAAATCTGAGATGGCGGACAAGCTGGCCGGCAAGGCCGATATTTCTAAGGCGCAAGCCGCAGAGATTATTGACCACATTTTCTCGACCAAAGATGGTGAAGGGATCATTGCCGTTGAGTTGGATGCCGGTCGCAAGGTGAATGTCACCGGTTTCGGCAATTTCAGCACCAAACATCGTGCAGGACGCCAAGGTCGCAATCCCGCCACAGGCGAGACGATCTGGATCCAGCCAAAGAACTATGCGCACTTCTCTGCCGCGAAAGGTCTCAAGGACCGGGTTTCCGCCTGAGATCTAGCTAGAACCGATTGCGAGCGGCGGGCTTCCGGCCCGCCGCTTTCTTTGTGCCGTATGGGTTCGGCCTGGCATTACCGTGAACACCGATGAGTCTTGATCCTCAACGTTGGCATCCACCTGTGCCGATTGCCCATCGCGGGAGCCGTCTCCTCTGGCCGGAGAACACAATGGTTGCCTTCCGGGAGGTCTATGACCTGGGCTTTCGTCATATCGAGACCGATCTTCACCTCACGTCGGACGGTGTCTTGGTTTGCTTCCACGACCCCGATGTGGATCGGACGACAAACGGGAGCGGAGAAGTATCTGCGATGACACTTGAGGAGCTACAGGCACTTGATGCTGGATACCGTCATGCCGACTCCGGTAGCTATCCCTTCCGAGGCCAGGGCATCAACGTCCCGACCCTGGAAGAGTTGTTGACAACCTTCCCTGATGTCGGGCTGGTCGTTGATATGAAAGCCAGTGGTCTGGCGGAACCGCTTGCTGAGTTGGCGGATCGGCTCGACGTTGGTGATCGCTTGATCGTTGGCTCGTTCAGCGACGAGCGGCTCGAAGTCTTCAGAGATCTGACAAATGGACGAGTGGCAACGTCGACTGGCCCAATTGCGGCGCGGATGTGGGTTTTGAGCTCGCGGGTGGGTCGTGGAGGCGGTGGTAGGGCCGACGCGTTGCAGGTCCCGACCCAGCTCCGAGGTGTCAGGGTTGTCGACGGAAGGCTGGTTCGCGCAGCCCATAACTCCGAGCTTCAAGTCCATGTCTGGACTGTCAATGACCCTGACGAGATGAATCGTCTGCTTGATCTTGGTGTGGACGGCCTGATCACCGATCGCCCCAACGTCCTGAAGGACGTGCTGATCAGTAGGGACGAATGGAGGAATTCATGAAGATGGTGGCAATGGCCTTGATCCTTGGCCTGCAGCTGGGCGGTGCCTTTGGTGTTGCGACCGCTGAAGTCGATTCCATCTCCGAAGACTCGATGATCCTCTCTCTCGAAGTCGAGCTGAGAAGCTCCGCCCAAGCAGTAGTCGCCCATCTCGCGTTTGACGACGACCCACAGATCGCCATTCCCCTTCTCGGTCGAGGTGGAGGCGTATTCGGGATACGAACCGAGATTGCCCCCAAGAACTATGTGGTGGTTTTTGAAGCGATTGGTGTCGATGACGGATTGTCCCCGCCTGCGCTTCTCACCGCCCTCGGGGCTGACTTTGGAGACAATGAGGTTCCGACTCCAACCACCGTGCCTCCGTCGGATGAGGGGTTGAGCCCCGAAACCAAGCGTTTCGGTTGGCTGGCTCTGGCTCTATCGGCTGGTTCGCTTTCCCTCCTAGCGTTTTGGGTGATTGTTGGTCGGGACAAAGAGGATGAAACTTCGGACGTGTCCGAGGAGGAGTGACGTGATTCGCCCGGCGGTCGTTGGCGATGCTGATGCTCTGGGCCGAATCCATGTCAGGTCGTGGCAGGTGGGCTACAAAGGTGTTTTCGAGCGCGAGTTCCTTGATGGCCTGGACATCCAGGCGAGAGCTGATTGGTTCAGGCGTGTCATCAGCAAGGGAACCCTTGTGCTCACAGCCGATTTCGAGGGAGACCCTGTTGGGTTTGCAATGGTGGGCCCGGCGCGTGTCGGTGATGACGACTGGGGTGAAGTCTTTTCGATTTATGTTGATCCAGACTTCTGGGGAGAAGGGTATGGGTTCCGGCTGCTGACTGCAGCAGAGGCGGAATTGAGCGATGAAGGGTTCGAACGTGGCTTGTTGTGGGTGCTGGGCAGCAACACTCGAGCTCGACTGTTCTACGAACGGCAGGACTGGGATCTGAGTCGCCAGATCAAACTGGAACAGATCGGAGGGGTCCAGGTCAACGAGGTTCGCTACGAGAAGGATCTGCAAAGTAACGCTTGACGAACTCGAGGTCTTCGGGAAATGTGACCTTGATGTTGGAGGGGTCGGCGGGCACGGCAGCGATCTCCAATTCTCCGTACCGGTGGACGATCTCGACGGTGTCGTGGCCGTCATATCCCGCTTCGGCTGATCGAACATACGCCGCGAACAGCTCCGGCCCGCGGAAGACTTGTGGTGTTTGCGCAACTACCGGTCGCTCCACCGGTTTGAGTTCGCGCCGATAAACGAGAAGGTCGTCTGGCTTCCACACTGGGACTGCTCCTCCCGTGGCCTCAGCTGTCAGGAATAGTTGATCGATCAGTTTTGGTTCCACCAGTGGCCGCGCCGCATCGTGGATGCCGATCAGATCGAAGTTGCCTCCCAGGGCGGTCAGCCCAGCCATCTCGCTGAGGGTGCGTGAACTCCCTCCGGGCACGATCTCGACGTCCAGCCCCAGACTCGAGATTCCCTCGATGATGTCGGGGCGGATCACCAGAACGCATTTGTCCACTAAGTCCCGAACAGCAGCAACCGTGTGCGAGACCAGAGGCTCGCCTGCCACTTCTGCAAGGAGCTTGTCGTCACCGAATCGGGAACTGGAGCCGCCGCCCACAACGATCATGGCTCTGGTCAGCATCCGCCGAGGGTACCTTTCGGTTGTGGTCAGCATCCTCGAGTTGAAACAGCGTCTCGCCGGCGGCGGAGACTGGGTCGTTTTTGACTCTCGAGGGGACGCGCTCGACGTAGCGGTGCCTCCGGATATCGGGCTTGCCACGCTCTTGGTTGTTCCCGTCACCGACGCCCTCAAAACGATCACGACTGATCGGCTGGTGGACCAGTCACTGGACCGGGACAAATTCTGGGCAGTGGAGGGGTATGCACTCAATCGGGTTGTCGTGGGCCGTCTCGGGTCCTCGGATCTGACCCCGCGTGAGCTTTACGACGCCGTTTCCGAACTTCGTCTCGGGTGGCAGGTCAAAGCATTGGCTGAGATCTGATGTCTGGCGAGCTGGCAGAGGTCCGAGCTGAGATCGCCGAGATCGACCGTCAAATCATTGAGCTGGTGGCACGGCGGTCGGGCTTCGCCGAACGACTCGGCTCTCTGAAGAGCGAAAACGGGTCGCCCATTCGCGACTACGGCCACGAGAAGACGGTTGTTGACCGTGCCCGAACCGTCGCCGAATCGGTAGGCGTTTCAGAGGAACTCGCCGAGCGCATCATGCTCCAACTAATCCTCGCGTCGTTGGAAGTGCAGGAGAGAGGCCAGGTTGAGGCTTCTTCGGCGGGGACAGGGCGGAGCGCATTGGTGATAGGCGGATCTGGCCAGATGGGGCGCTGGTTCGTTCGCTTCCTCAGGTCTCAGGGATTCGGAGTCACCGTGGCCGACCCCATCGGTGGAGACTGTGACGACTGGCGCGATGCTGACAGTGCCTTCGATATCTATGTCATCGCGACGCCGTTGACGGTCGCGTCGGAGGTGCTGGTTCAAATGAGTCAAAATCCCCCCGCTGGTCTCATATATGACATCGGCTCGCTGAAGACGCCACTCAGGAGTGGTCTGAGTCAACTGGTCGCTGCTGGGGGTCGGGTTGCGTCGATCCACCCCATGTTTGGACCGGAAACCAACCTGTTGTCTGGTCGTCACGTGGTTGTTGTAGACCTGGGTGTCGAAGAGGCGACGGACGGGGCGAGAGAGCTGTTTTCTTCCACCATGGTCTCTTTGGTCGAGATGGACCTTGACTCTCATGACCGGCTGATCGCATACATTCTCGGCCTGTCCCATGCCCTGAACATTGCCTTCTTCACGGCACTTGCAGGAAGCGGGGAGACGGCGTCCCACCTCGCCGACTTGTCCAGCACTACCTTCGATCGCCAACTTGCTGTAGCGAGTCAGGTGGCGCGGGAAAACCCCAATCTCTACTTCGAGATTCAGCATCTCAACGATTACGGAGACGAGTCTTTGGCTGCTCTGGCCGCGGCCGTCGAACGACTTCAAGAGGTTGTCAGTTCAGGTGATAGCGACGGGTTTGTCGAGTTGATGCAGCGAGGATCTCGCTATTTCGACGAGACCGGACTCGGCTAGCTGTCCGACACGGCTCTAGTCAGACTTGCGACCCTTGAGGGCCCAGTAGGCGAGGACTGCAGCTATCCCGGTGGCGACTGCGGCACCGGCAACCTCTTTGGTGGCCAGTTTGTCGCGAAGGGTGACAGCCGATTCGAACTCTCGGACCGGCCACGCCCTTTCTTCTGCGATCTCGGCCAGTTCGGTGTCGGGATTGACCACCACCGGGTTTCCCACTGCTTCAAGCATTGGTAGGTCGGTCACCGAATCCGAGTATGCGTAGCTCAATTCGAGGTCGATGCCGTCGGCATTGGCCATCTCTCGCATTGCCTCGGCTTTCCCGGGTCCAAATGCATAGAACTCGATGTTTCCGGTGTAGATGCCCGCTTCGTCGACTTCACTTCGGGTGGCAATGACATCACTGATTCCGAGATACCTGCACAATGGTCGAACGATTTCCTCTGGGCTGGCTGAGATGACAACTACCCGTCGTCCCTCTCGTTTGTGCTGATCGATGATGGCGAGGGCTTCGGAATAGACAAGCGGAGCCACAACCTCGTCGACGGTCTCCTCCACGAGAGCCACGACCTCATCACGTGACCAGCCTTGAACCAGGCCGGCCAACTCGTCTTTGATCCGCTCTAGCTGGTCATGGTCGGCGCCGAACGCCTGGTAATAGGCCTGGGCTATCCCGGCTTTGGCGAGCATCGACCCGCTGAGCATTCCGGCCCTGAACATGGGACGGGTGAAGGCCAAGGTCGAAGACTTGGCGATGATTGTCTTGTCGAGGTCGAAGAAAGCTGCCTCGGTCATGCAGCTCAAGCTAATGGCTGACATCCAAGGGTCTTGTATCCGCTGCCCCACGTCCGTACGTTCGAACGATGGTTGGGAATGGGAGAGGAACCGTTCTGGCTGTGCGATCAGTCGACCCCGTTCTTTCGGTGGTAGCGCCGCTTGGTCTGGCTGCTTCAGCCGGAACGGCGCTGATGGTTGATCTCACGGGCGATCTTCAAATGGGCGGTGGCCGCACGCTCGCCGACATCGACGCCGAAGGCCCTCGTTGGATGAGCTGAGCCCTGGTCGATCGGGAGTGGCCGTGATCGGATCGGGTGGTATCGACTTCAGCCGCGCTGTCGAGTTGATTGCTGATCTTGGGACTCGCTGGCCGGCTCTGGTGGTACGGGTCAATGGCACGCCCTGGGATGGGCCGACCGTTCCGGTGGTACCTCTCTATCCAGGATGGCTCGCCGGGCCCACCGAGGCGGCCTCAGTGTGGCAGCCGATCAGATCATCACCTACACCCTCCGGTCCGGGACCAGTTCTCCCGATCCTGAAACCGGTTCTGGTCCGTCGTCTACTCAGCGGACGACTCCCGGTTCGGAGTCGTTGGATTCGGTCCTGGTCGAGGGTATGGGATCTGCCGTGGGCGTGATCGATCAGATCAGCCGAGTCATCGCGGTCGGCGACACCAGATTGGCACCGACAGAGGTTGAGTCCGAGGCTCGTCGACTTCTCAACAGTGTTTCCCCGTGGCGTGCGTCAGAGTCCGTCGGCGCGGTTGTGGACCAAGTCCTCGGCTTGGGTCCTGTTGAGTCCCTCCTCCGTGATCCGAGTGTGACCGATGTCGTCGTCAACGGTCCAGACGAGATCTGGGTCGACCGAGGTGCGGGACTCGAACTCTCCGGCTCTCGCTTTCGGTCGTCGGACGAGGTGATTGCGATTGTGGAGCGGGTGATCGCCCCTCTTGGATTGCGCGTAGATCGATCCGCACCCATGGTCGATGCCCGACTTCCCGATGGGAGTCGACTTCACGCGGTCTTGCCACCGGCAGCCGTGGAGGGGCCGTTGGTGGCTATCCGTCGCTTTACTCAAAAAGTCAAGACACTCGACGACCTGGTTGGTGCCGGAACAGCCACGACTGACCAGTTGGCGGTGTTGCGAAACGCCGTAGTGGAGGCGCAGACGCTGGTCGTGTCGGGAGGAACAGGCGCCGGCAAGACGACCCTGCTCAATCTTCTCGGAGCAGAGATTCCAGCCGACGTGCGGGTTGTCACGATCGAAGATTCCGCCGAACTACGGCTTCCGGGTCACGTCGTTCGGCTGGAGGCACGACCCGCCAACTCTGAAGGAGTCGGGGAGGTCACCATCCGCTCTCTGGTCAGGTCGGCGCTCCGACTCCGTCCCGACCGCATCATCGTTGGGGAGGTGAGGGGACCGGAGGCCCTCGATTTGATGACCGCCCTCAACACCGGTCATCGCGGATCGATGACCACAGTTCACGCCAATTCTCCGCGTGAAGCCATTTGGAAGCTGGAAACGCTTGCACTCATGGAGGGAACAATCTCCGAATCGGCTGTTGCCCGACAGCTAGAGGCGGCAGTTGACATTGTTGTTCAGATTGAGCGGACCCCCACCGGACGTGTCATCTCAGCAATCGAGGAGGGCTCGTGGAGCTCCTGATGGTCGCTGTTGCGGTTGGCGGTGGTCTGGAGACCCGCAAGATCGTGCTCCTTTCCGGCGTTGTCCTTGCACCGTTGGCAGTGCTTGCTGGGCTCGCGTATCTCTACTGGAAACAGCGGCGGGTTGCCGAGAGTCGTGCAGCGATGTTCTGTGAAGGGGTCGCGTCTGAACTTCGTTCCGGTTCACCCCTCGCGCATGCGCTGTCTGCCGCCGCCGCCGCCGTGGAAGGACCAGAACTCGAGGCTCTCAGACTGAACACTCCTCCGGTTGAGGCAGCCCACATCATCGGACAGGCCTTTTCGGATGTTGGACCCGAACTCGAAGCCACAATCACCGCCGCTTTCAGGGGTGGTGCGCAATCGGCTGGGCTGTTTGACGAAATTGGCTCATTGGCGATTGCTCAGGCCGAGGTCAGCCGGGAGGTGCGTGTGGCTTCGGCGTCGGCCCGTGCAACGGCACTGGTATTCGTCGGAGCACCGACGGCCTACCTGATCTATCAAGCGAGATCGGACCAGCTAGCACGACTTCTTGTTCACCCGGAGCAGAGGGTCGTGGCAGTGATAGGTCTCGCTCTCTTCGCTTTCGGTCTGTCAGCGGCCGGCCTGCTGGCCTGGAGAGCTCGATGAGCAACATCGTTGTTGGTGCGGCCATCGGGATGATGATCGGTGGTCCCCTTCTCGCGGTGATCGGCGGTCTGATGCCGATGGCCATCGTCCGACTCCGCAGTCGACCCGACCGAGCACCACCTGTCAGGCTGGTGATGCTGCTGTTACTCGTCGAGCTTCGATCGGGCCTGTCGGTGCTTGCGTCGCTCCAAGCCGTGGCTGTGGCCCTTCCCGGGTATTCAGCACTTCGGCAGGTGAGTCGTGTGGCGACTGTGTCTGGTCTTGCCTCTTCTATCGAATCCGCCGACGAACAACTCCGTCCAGTTGTCGCTCAACTGGCGCGCGCTCAGCGATCGGGAGCCTCGCTTTCGGAAACGGTCAGACGTCTCCTTGATCGCGACCTGGCCGCAGAACGCACTCGAAGGCTGGTCAAAGCACGTTCGCTTCCGGTCAAACTGATGATCCCAATCACCCTTCTCATGCTTCCCGGTCTCGTTTTGGTGGTTTACGCGCCAACGCTGTTCGGCCTGTTCGACGATCTGACAGGTGCCTGGCAATAAAGCATTGCTTGGCAATAGGACATGGCATGGCAGTGAAATCCGCACTTCTCCCCGCACCGGTCGGAAACCGGACTGGAAGGAGTGTCTATGACGCGAATTTGGAACCGGCTGCTCGCAGCAGCACAAGATGAACGTGGTCAGGGAACTGTCGAGTATTTCCTCGTCATTCTTGCTGCTACGGCGTTGGCAATTATTGCCCTGAAGTGGCTGCAGTCAGGCAGCGGTGGTGGTCTGCTGGGAAACTTGTTCGGGAAGGTTATCGGGTGGGTGGTCGGCCGGTTCTAACAGCAGAACGGGGGAGTGTGACTGTGGAGTTCTTCCTTGTGCTGCCGATGGTGATCCTCGTTCTTGTGGCAGGGCTCCAGGTGGTGGGCGTGGCCAAAGCGCGGATCGAGTTGATCGGCGCGGTGCGGGAGGGAGCCCGAGTTGCGGCAACGTCGCCGGACCCTGCTCGAGCGGTTGATGCCGTCCAGGCCGCGCTTCCCCTTTCTGTCCGTGATCGTGTGAGGATCTCCGTGTCACGTCCGGGGGTTGTCGGAAAGCAAGCGAGGGTCTCAGCGACATTCCGATATCAACTGGTCGGACCGTTGCCGACGGGCCTTGGTGTCGACATCTCGGCGTCCGCCGTGATGCTTGTTGAGCGATGAGAGAGGGGTGGCAGCCATCGCCATGGCGGCGATGGCTGCTCTCCTCGCAACAGTCATTGTTGGCGTTGTATCTGTCGGGATTGCCTTTGCCGCCAGGTCCCAGGCGGTCGCCGGGGCGGATGCCGCCGCGCTGGCTGCGGCGGTGGCCACCTATCCGGCTGCCGCCAACACTGCTCCCGGTCAGTTGGCAGCTTCGGTCGCCCGTGCCAATGGAGCCGAATTGGTTTTCTGTTCCTGTCGAGTTGATGCATCGCTGGAGGCACGGGTGGTCGTTGTGATCGTGGAAGTGCCGGTGGACGTTCCTATCTTCGGAAATCTTTCCATCCGTGTCGGGGCCCGGGCGGAGTTCGACCCACGACGCTGGCTTGGCCGTTGAACGATATGCGTGTGCACGCGGACGCATATTTGAACGCGCTGGGCGCACGCTCAGCAATAATCGGTGTCATGGCCACTCGCTCCGATCTGATCAGAATGCTTGCCGAGTTGGCAAAACTCACCGCTCTCGACGAGGGGTCTCCTCAGGCGTTCAAAGTCAGAGCTTACGAAAACGCCATTGCAGGCATCGAGTCACACACCGAGGAGATGGCTGGGATGTCCAAGACGGAGTTGACAGAGATCAAGGGGGTCGGCAACTCCACAGCGGACAAGATCCTCGAGTTCCAAAAAACTGGCCAAGTGGGCAAACTCGAGAGTCTTCGAGAGAAGTATCCGCCACCGTTCGTTGAATTGACCAAGATCCCCGGTCTTGGACCCAAAACGTTGCTTACGCTTCGTTCCCAACTCGGTGTCGAGGACATTGAAGGGCTCAAGGCGGCAGTGGCCAACCAGCAGCTTCGGGAGCTCCCGGGGCTTGGCGAGAAGTCAGAGGAGAAGATCGCGAAGGCGATCGACAGACTCGGCCTCCACGGCAAGGATCGACGAACCCCTCTCGTTGAGGTTTACGGCCTTTCCCGCTTGTTCGCCAAGCGAATCGAGGGCATACCAGGAGTGGTGGCTGCCGTTCCGTGTGGATCGATTAGACGCTTCTCCGAGACGATCGGCGATATCGATATTGTCGTGGCGACTACCGATTCCGCGGCCGTCTCAAAGGCGGTACTCGAGTTCGGTGAGGTGGACGACGTCGTCGGCGCCGGTGAGACAAAAACCTCCTTTCTCACCAGGGAGGGGATGCAGGTCGACATTCGGACCGTCCGACCCGACCAAATGGGTTCTGCCTTGATGTACTTCACCGGTTCGAAGGCTCACAACATTGCCCTTCGTCAGAGAGCCATCGATCGTGAATGGCTTCTCAGCGAATACGGGTTGTTCGACGGTGATGATGTCATCGCATCTGAGACCGAAGAATCGATTTATGACGCATTGGGGATGCAGTTCGTCCCCCCTACTTTGCGTGAAGGTGGCGGAGAGGTCGAGGCGGCGGCCGCCGAGGATCTGCCCGATCTGATTCGGAGATCGGACATTATGGGTGATCTCCACTATCACTCGGACCAGTCCGGTGATGGACGGTCCGGTCTAGAGGAGATGATTGAAGCTGGGATCGTTGCCGGCTATCGGTACGTGGCCTTTACCGACCATGGCGAGGATCTGGCAATCAATGGCTCGTCTCGGGCGGAGATGCTCGCCCAGCGCGACCGAATCAAGACACTCAACAAGGCGTATAGCGAAATCGAGGTCCTGTTCGGATGCGAACTGAATATCGGACGCGATGGGGACCTCGACTACGACCCCGACTTTCGTCTCGAATTCGACTATTGCGTCGCCTCGATCCATTCCCACTTCGACCTGTCACAAGATGAGCAGACAGCGCGAATCCTCACGGCCCTTGCCGACCCGGCCGTGAATGCTATCGGCCATCTATCAGGTAGGTATGTCGGGAGAAGACCGGGTGTTGAGCTCGATGTCGACGTCATTGTTGAGGCACTGGCCGTCACTGGGATAGCACTTGAGATCAACGGTGCCCTCGACCGGCTTGACGCCACAACCGAGGTAACTCGGAAAGCGATGGCGGGTGATGTCAGTTTCGTTATTGATACCGACTCTCACCACACCCGCGATCTGGTCCGCATGGACTACGGCGTCCAATACGCCCAACGTGCTTGGGTCACGAGCGATCGCGTGATGAATACCAAGTCAGTCGAGGACTTTCTTGAGTGGACGAGGTCGCGACGTTCATAGGCTGTCGTCGACCGCCGAATCCGATCCTTGTAATTTGCGTCGCAAACGTGAAAGCTGTTGTTTCCTTGGCGACTACATCAAAGGAGACCGTTCAGGTGGAATCCACCTTCGTTCTTGACACCTGTGTCCTGCTCGCCGACCCCTCAGCCCTCCTCCGATTCGATGAACATGATGTGGTACTGCCACTCGTCGTCGTGGAGGAGCTGGACCGGAAGAAGACTCGGATGGATGAGGTCGGTGCCAACGCCCGTTCGGCGATACGTCTCCTCGAGGACCTTGGCGCCTCGAGGGATGGCGGGTTACGGGAGGCCGTCGACCTTCCCGGCGGTGGGTCACTTCGCATAGAGCTCAACGGAATCACGTCGCGGAGCCTCCCCGAAGTTCTCGATGCATCGACACCCGACCATCGAATCCTCGCAACCTGTCTGAACCTCGGACTCGATCAGAAGTCCGTGTTGGTCACCAAGGATGCCGGATTGCGTATCAAAGGTGCCCAACTTGGTGTGGCCGTCCAGGACTATCGGGGTGACACGGCACCGGTTGAGCAGCTCCATTCCGGGGTGGTGGAGCATGAGACCGATCCGCACACCATCGATCGTCTTTATGACGAAGGGAAAATGGAATTGCCAGGTCTTGACTCTCATGTCAACGAATTCGTCGTTCTCCGCAGCGGATCATCGAAATCAGCTTTGGCAAGAGTGATCCAAGATTCGCCGACATTGGTTGTCGAGCGAATGCCAACACACGTCAGAGCATTTGGTGTCGAGCCCAAGAACGTCCGCCAGACAATTGCCATGCATCAGTTGCTCGACCCCGACATCCCAGCCGTCTCTTTGATGGGCATGGCCGGGACCGGTAAGACCTTCCTGTCGCTGGCCGCCGCTCTCGAGCAGGTCCTCGAACAAAGCCGCTACCGACGAGTTTCTGTTTACCGACCCCTGGTCGCAGTTGGTCGCCAAGAGGTGGGGTATCTGCCGGGCGATCTCAACGAGAAGCTGGCGCCTTGGATGGCGGCGGTGCATGACAATCTCTATGCCCTCTTTTCCGATGCCGGTGTGGAAGGCGCTCGCAGTGCAATTGAGGAACTCGTCGACCGTGGCGAGTTGGAAATGGCTGCCGTCACTTACCTTCGGGGTCGTTCGATCACCGGTGAGTTCGTGATCATCGATGAGGCGCAGAACCTCGAGCTTTCCACGCTCAAAGTGATCCTGACCAGAATGTCTCGCGACTCAAAAGTGGTTTTCTGTGGAGATCTCTCTCAGGTGGACAACTCATACATTTCCCCGTTTGGTGGTACCGCCGCGCTTATCGAAAAATTCAGGGGTTCCCAGCTCTTCGCGCATGTGACCCTGGATCGTTCAGTGCGGTCACCACTGGCTGAGATGGCTGCCACCATCCTCTAGGCGCCCGGTTTCGGGCTACTTGTTAGCGAGCCGCTCCCGACGGGCAGCAAGCAGATCCGCGGCCCGGTCGATGTCGATCGTCTCGGGGTTGTCAGCTTTGCGCAGCGATGCATTGACTTCACCGTCGGTGACGTAGGGCCCATAACGTCCGGACCGCACAGTCACCGTCTTACCCGACGCCGGGTCTTTGCCGATTTCCTTCAGGGATTGCGTTGCCTTCTGGCCACGTCGTTTCGGCGGCTCGGCGAGATGTTTCAACGCTTCCTCAACCGTGAGGGAGAAAAGTTGCTCTTCGGATTCGAGACTTCGGCGATCGTCTCCACGCTGTATGTAGGGGCCATATCGACCGTTGAGGGCAAGGATCTCAACACCGTCGGCGTCTTCGCCAACCGTGCGGGGGAGAGAGAGCAGTTTGAGAGCGTCTTCGAGCCCTAACTCGTCGAGGACCATGTTCTGAAGAAGTGAAGCCCGCTTTGGCTTGACCTTGCTTCCCTCTTCCTGTTCCCCAAGCTGCACGTAAGGGCCGAAGCGGCCACTCTTCCCGTACACAGTCAGACCGCTGTCCGGGTCGCTACCGAAGATCTTGTCACCGACGTTCTGATTCTCGATCAGTTCGAGTGCCTTGGCCACTGTCACCTCATCGGGAGCCAGGTCGTCGGGAATCGATGCCCTTTCATCTTCGCGCTGGACGTACGGTCCGTAGCGGCCGATCCTCGCCACCACTTCTACCCCGTCTTTGTCTTTGCCGATCGTGATCGAGCCAATCGCTTTGGGATCGATTTCGTCAAGACGGGTGGCAACCTTCTGCTTGAGCCCATCGTCACCGAAGTAGAAAGCTGTAAGCCAGGGTTTCGACTCCTCCTCTCCGGCGGCGATGAGATCGAGGTCTGACTCCATCTCCGCTGTGAATTCGTAGTCGATTAGCTTGGGAAAGTGTTTCTCGAGAAGCGCAACAACACCGAAGGCGGTGAATGTCGGGACCAAGGCTGCCCCTTTCTTGAAGACATATCCCCGATCCTGGATGGTGGTCATGATCGACGCATAGGTTGACGGTCGACCAACTCCGAGCTCCTCCAGCTTCTGGACCAGAGATGCCTCTGTGTAGCGCGCTGGCGGGCGAGTTTCGTGCCCGGTCGGCTCGAGCCTTTGCGCCGAGATGCCATCGCCTTGGGACAGCGGGGGAAGGATCTTTTCTTTGTCGTCCAGTTCGGACTCGGGGTCGTCGGACCCTTGAACGTACGCTCTCAGGAAACCAGGGAAGGTGATGGTGCGACCGGATGCCGCAAACACTGCCCGTTGACCAGTAGTCGCCGTAGCACCGAGCCTGACCGACACTGTGACACCTTTGGCGTCCGCCATCTGCGAGGCGACCGTGCGCTTCCAGATCAGGTCGTACAGAGCAGACTCGTCCGGGCCAACATCTCGAGCAACTTGCTCGGGAGTCGGAAACTCTCCAGCAGGACGGATCGCCTCGTGCGCCTCCTGGGCGCCCTTGGCTTGTTTCCCCGAGTACTTGCGTGGCTTCGGGGAGAGATACTCTTTGCCGTACAGCTTGGTGATCTGTGAACGAGCTGCTGCCACCGCGCTTTCGGATAATTCGACCGAGTCGGTCCTCATGTAGGTGATGTAGCCGTTTTCATAGAGACGCTGTGCTACCGACATGGTCCGGGACGAGGAGAATCGCAACTTCCGCCCGGCGTCTTGCTGAAGGGTTGATGTGCGAAACGGGGGGTAGGGGGTTCGCTTGTACGGTTTAGATTCGACCGTGTCGACAGAGAAGTCGGCTTCCGACAGACCCGTTGCGAGGTCGGTGGCTGCGCTCTGATCGAGAACGGCCACGCTCTTCTTTGACTTTCCCTGGCTGTCAAAATCCTTACCAGAGGCGACCCTGACTTCGTCGATCGTGAGCAGACTGGCTCGGAAAATCTGATTGAGTTCTTCAGTGGGAGCGAAGCTCCCCTCGATTGACCAGTAGGAAGCAGGCTTGAAGGCCATTCGTTCTCGCTCTCGTTCGACGACGATGCGGATGGCGACACTTTGGACCCGCCCTGCCGAGAGCTTCGGCTGGATCTTTTTCCAGAGGACTGGCGAAACTTCGTATCCGTATAGGCGGTCGAGGATCCGACGGGCTTCCTGGGCCTGGACCAGACGGTCGTCCAGGTCACGAGGACTGGCAAAAGCCTCCTCGATGGCCGGCTTGGTTATCTCATGGAAGACCATTCTCTTGACCGGCACTTTGGGCTTGAGGACCTCAACCAGGTGCCAAGCGATGGCTTCTCCTTCACGGTCCTCGTCAGTGGCCAGGTACAGCTCGTCAACACCTTTGAGGAGGTCTTTGAGTTTCTTGACGTGTGCTTTGCGCTCTTTGGGGACTACATAAAGCGGCTCGAAGTCGGCGTCGACGTTTACGCCTAGCCTTGCCCAATCCTCGCCCTTGGCGCTGGCGGGTATCTCCGATGCGGAGCGGGGCAGGTCCCTGATGTGTCCCATCGAGGACTCGACTGTGGCGTCCGAGCCGAGGAAGGCCGATATGGTCCGGGCCTTCGTTGGGGACTCGACGATGACGAGACTTTTTGTCATTTGCGGGGAGTTGACCGTATCTCTAGGGGTTATGTCAATCCAGAGAATGCGTCATCAACAGGGGTTACCGTGGGATTTGTGAGCAAGTACATCGCTCTAGAGGGTGGCGACGGCAGCGGTAAAAGCACCGTTTCGGCTGCGCTGAGAACCCGTCTTGCTGAGTTGGGCCACCCTGTGATTGTCGTGCGCGAGCCTGGAGGGACGCCACTGGGTGAGGCAGTGAGAGGTCTTCTACTCGACTCTGATCGGATCGATGACTGGGCCGAGGTTTTCCTATTTGCTGCCCAGCGGGCCGAGTTGGTTCGCCAGGTGGTGACTCCTGCCCTCGATACGGGGAAATGGGTGATTAGCGACCGGACCTACTACTCGTCGATTGCATATCAGGGGAGGGCCCGTGGTCTCGGCGTTGACCTGGTTCGCTCGATCAACGAAACCGGGCTGGGTGGGGTTTTCCCAGATCATGTGATTGTCCTCGACGTGGACCCGGAGAAAGCTTTGGCTCGACAGGACGATCCCGATCGGATTGGCAGCGAAGATGTCGAGTTCCAGACCGCGGTGAGGGACGGGTATCTGGACCTCGGACGCACCGATCCGTTGGTATCGGTTTTAGACGGTTCACTTCCTATCGACGACCTGGTTGACGAGATCATGGAGATCGTTACGTGACCGACTTGTTCGATGGGATCATCGGCCACAATCGGGTTGTCGGATTGCTGAAGAGCGAACTCAGCTCGCCGGCCCAGGCCTATCTCCTTGTCGGCCCGCAGGCCGTGGGCAAGGCAACTGTGGCTAGAAGGTTTGCCGCTGGCCTGCTCGGAGACGACGGGCGAACGCGACGCCTTGCGTTGGCCGGAACCCATCCCGATCTGACCATCCTCGAACCTGAGGGTGCGACGAGCCTTGGCGTCGACCAAGCCCGAGATGTGGTGACGAGGGCGTCGATGTCTCCTGTTGAGGCCGACCGCACCGTGTTCTTCTTCCCTGATGCGGGAGCCATGACCGAATCGGCGTCGAATGCGCTGCTGAAGACCCTCGAGGAACCGACATCGTCGGTGGTATTCATCCTTGTGGCCGAGTCGGAGGACGACTTCCCGCCGACCGTGGCGTCACGTTGCCGGACGATTCACATGGGACGAGTCCCTCAGTCAGAGATCGCCTCGGCATTGGTGACGCTTGGCCTGAGTGAGGAGGAAGCGTCCGGCGTCGCGGTGGTATCGGGTGGCCGCCCTGGCTTGGCGTTGGCGCTCATGACTCAGCCTAGGGTTGCCGCGTTCAGGGACCTTTGGCTGTCAATTCCACACAAAGTGACTCCACATCCCGGCGACGGGCAGCATCTGGCTTCGGTGGTGCTCGACGAGCTCGCACCACTTGTAGAGGAATCCGTCCCGGAAGACTTGACGAAGGAGAAAGAGCAACGAGCAAGACGTCGTGTCGAGATGTCCTTGTTGATCACCGGTCTCGAGATTCTCGCCTCTTGGTACGCCGACTCAGCGTCTCTACAGATGGGTGGTCCGGTGCGAAACCGAGACGTCGATCTGGCCTCGTTGACCGATGTGCCGCCACGCAAGGCGGTGCAATCGGCGGAGTTGGTTATGGATGCGGTCGTCGACATTCAATTGAATCTGCGCCGCGAGATGGTGTTGGCCAACCTTTTCGCCTCCCTCGGCTCGGACGTTTGACCCATGCGGGTGCAGTTGTGGTCGCTCCGCGACCACAACTGCACCCGCACGCAGCCCTACCATTAGACGTCCCGCCGGAGTAGCTCAGTGGTAGAGCAATTCCCTCGTAAGGAATAGGTCAGGGGTTCAACTCCCCTCTCCGGCTCCAACTCTTCGGGTTCTCCACACCCACCGCTACCGTCCCAGACCGATGGCTGATCAGGCGAATTTCGAGCAAGACGCGCTCCAGTACAACCGGCAGCTCTACTCCGCCGCCATGAGGATGACACGCAATCCGGCCGACGCCGAAGACCTCGTTCAGGAGACATACCTAAAGGCGTATCGGGCCTATCACACCTTCACCGAAGGAACGAACCTCAAGGCCTGGCTCTACCGAATCCTCACCAACACATACATCAACAAGTACCGCAAAGACTCTCGCCGTCCCAATGAGGTCGACCTCGGGACCGTCGAAGACCTCTATCTCTACAGACGAATCGGGTCGGAGGCGTCTGCGGAGGCATCGCGGACCACCGAAGAGCGGGTTCTCGACGGTCTGGTGGAGTCCGATATCAAAGAGGCTGTTGAGGACCTGCCCGAGACATTTCGGATGCCTGTCCTTCTCGCCGATCTCGAAGGTTTTTCGTACAAGGAAATCGCTGAGATCCTCGACATTCCGATCGGTACTGTGATGTCGCGTCTTCATCGTGGAAGAAAAGCCATGCAGAAGAGGTTGTGGGAGTTTGCGAAGGAGAGGGGTCTCCTCCCCGAAGAGGCAGAGAAACCATGAGCCACGAGTGTGACGACAATCAAGCCACAGGTTGCGACGAGGCCCTGGAGAACCTCTATCTGTATCTCGACTCCGAGTTGGACACCTTGACCAGCGACCGCATTCGGTCTCATCTCGACGATTGCAACGGCTGCGTCCACTCGTTCGAATTCGAGAAGAGGCTGAAGACGGTAGTCAAGGAACGTCTTGATGAGGACGTGCCAGATGCGTTTGTTGCACGTCTCCGCGATGCTCTCGCCCGTGAGTCCGCCGGCAACACCAAGTAGTTCGCTACGCCATTTCTCCGGCGGTAGTCTGCCCATCGATGAAGCAAACCGGTCGCTTTGCTGCGGTGCTGTTCGCCACTGGCGCGATTCTCCTCCTGATCGCGGTCCCTGTGTTCGCACAAGAGGATGATGAAGGTGTGACACCCGAACCGATCAACGAGCAGACCGAAGAGGGGTCGTCGGGGCTCGAGCCCGCAGTTCCCATCCCCCAAGAAGCTGAGGCTGAGGTCATTCCCGACTGGACCTATCGATATCTTGTTCCCACTGGTCTCGTTTTAGCTGTAGTCGTCATCCTGATGACTTCGATCCAGTACTTCACCAACGTCGTGCGCAAGCGGTACCGAATCGTCGAAGAGTGACCTCTTCCCGACCCTCCTCGGGTCGTCTCGTGGGAAGAATCGCCGGCACCTACCCACTTGCTGAGACCTATCACACGGCGGCTCTCCAACACGAGATGGAGCGTGTCACAGATGAGGTCTCCAAAATCGTCCCCGAAGCGACTGGCCTGACCCTTGCAGGTAAGCCCTCCTCGGTTGTCATCGATCGCACCGAGTGGATCGATCGGAATGTCGCAGCGTTCTCCCATCTCACCGAGCCTGCCCGTCAACAGCTAGAAGAGCGGATGAGAGATTCCCCCGCTGGTCAGGGAGCGGCGGCATTCGCTGGCAAGGTGATGCAAACAGAGACCAGGGCTGTACTCAGCATCCTTTCGAGGAGGGTTCTTGGTCAGTACGAGCTCGTCCTTCCCACCGGCGAGGCGGGCGACATGGTTGCCTATGTCGGTCCCAACATCATGCAGCTGGAACGCAACCACCAATTCACGCCGTCCGAATTCAGGTTCTGGGTCGCCCTCCACGAGATGACTCACCGTGCCCAGTTCCAGGGGATTCCTTGGATGCGCGACTACTTCCTCTCTCTTGTCCACGAACTTGTCGCGTCGGCCCGTCCTGAGCCTGGTCGACTCGGCAAAGTAATGGATGAGCTCAACGCTCGCCGGGCTAGCGGCCAGCCCCTGATTGATGAGCGCGGGATTTTCGGTCTCTTCGCGACAACCGAGCAGAACGCTGTGGTCGACAAGGTCCAGGCTCTCATGTCGCTGCTCGAGGGCCACGGACATGTTGTGATGGATCGGCTAGGAGCTGAGCATCTCCGCAGCCAACAGCGTATGAGTCGAATTCTGAAGGGTCGCCGTCAAGACAAACGGACGGCAGCTTTCTTTCGGCTCACCGGTCTGGAGATGAAACTCAAGCAATACAAGATGGGGGAGAGATTCGTTCTTGCGATCGAACGCGAGGCTGGGTGGGAGACCATCAACCTCGCTTTCCGTGGTGCCGCCAGCCTGCCAACTCTTGAAGAGATCGATAAACCTGATCAATGGTTGACACGCGTCGCCTGACGCAGTTGGTTGCAACTGTTTCCGACCGGCTCGACCTGCCGAACGGCCAGTTGATCGTTGGTCTTTCGGGTGGAGCGGATTCCGCGGCTCTCGGCTATTTGTGCGTCCAACAGGAAAGACAGGTGAGTGCTGTCCACATCAACCATGGATTGGCGAGCTCATCGATGATGGAACAGTCGGCGGCCGCAATTGCCCTGGATTTGGATATTCCCCTCGAGACCAGGGCGGTGGTTGTTCCGGAAGGACCCTCACCTGAGGGTCAGGCCCGCCGAGTCAGGTATGCCGAGTTCGCAGAAGTGGCTAATTCAGAATCTCGGCTGCTCACCGCGCACACTCGGGACGACGACGTGGAGACCGTTCTCTTCAATCTGATCCGGGGCACGGGCCCTCGTGGTTTGGGAGGGATTCCCCACTATCGTCCCCCCAACGTATTTAGGCCGCTGCTCGCAGTCACCCGCGCCGAGACCCGAGAGATCGCTGCTCTTTCCGGTCTGCCGTTCGTCGACGATCCGATGAATGACGATCAGACCCTGACGCGTAACGTTGTGCGCGCCCGGATTATCCCGATGCTGTCGGAATTGAATCCGAAGTTCTCGGATTCAATCGCCCGGATGGCAGCATCTGTCACGTCCGACAATGCATACCTCGACCGACAGGCCGGCGGGATTGCTCTAATTCACGGAGACGGATCGGTGGCTGTAGCCGTCGGGGATTTGTTGGCTGTTGCCCGACCTCTGGCCGACCGGGCGCTCAAAACCATGTTGGGATGCGCGGTCGGCTCCGACAATGTCAGCGCTAAGCGCGTTGAGAAGTTGTGGTCGGTTGCCAACGCCCAGAGTCAATCGCAACAAATGGGTTCGGGGATCGACGCGACCCGACTAGGTCCATTGCTGGTGATCAAAGCCCCAGTTGAAGAGATCGATCAACAACCAGTCTTGCTTACACCTGGTCGGCATCGTGTGGGTTCGCTCACCTACGACGTATTGGCTCACAACGAGGTGTGCAAAGTGGCACCTCTGAGCCGGTGGTCCGCCCTCTTTGCACCCTCTACCCGTCTCAAAGTAGCAGCAAGCGGTTTTGTCACCGCCGATGGTGAACCGGCTTGGGTCCCCGGTAAGAGGCGGATGCCGGTCGCCTGGTATCAGCCAGGGTCGGTCGGCTACCTTTCGGTGTTCGCCAGAGAGGAAATCGGATGGACATCAAACCCCTGATCACAGCAGAGGAGATCGATGCCAAGCTTGCCGAGATCGGGAAACAGATCTCCGAGGACTACGCGGGAAAGGAGCTGATTCTCGTAGCCGTCCTCCGCGGCGCCTTCATGGTGATGGCCGACCTTGCCCGTCACATCGATCTGGCGTGTGAGTTCGACTTCATGGCGGTTTCGTCCTACGGAGCGTCGACTCAAACGTCCGGCGTTGTCCGAATTCTGAAGGATCTCGATAGTGAGATCGAAGACCGCCATGTGCTCATCGTGGAGGACATCATCGACTCCGGTCTGACCCTCAACTATCTGCTGAAGAGTCTCAGAGTGCGCAAGCCGGCCTCACTCGAGATAGCCACCCTGTTGCTCAAAGAAGGCATTCAACGCGTCCCGATCAACGTCAAGTATGTCGCCTTCCCGATCGGCCCCGAGTTCGTTGTCGGATACGGCCTTGACTATGCCGGGAAGTATCGGAACCTTCCGTACGTTGGGGTCATGGGGGACGGGTCCTGAAATTCGGGGTTCGACTATTCGCCCTCCCGGCGTAGCATTGACCCCCTAGTCCTCCCTAACCAAGGCTTTTTGTGAACCGCACACTCCGAACCCTGATCGTCTACGGGATGTCCATCATCTTGGTGGCCATTCTCTTCTCGTGGTGGTTCGAGCAAGTCTCCGGGCCCGAAGAAATCAATATCTCCGACTTTGTTGTCAATATCGAAGACGGTGAATACATCGAGGTAGTGCTTGGTGAGAACACCAAGTCAGCCCAGGGTCGGCGGGTAGATAGCACCGCCGAGGAAGGCACTTTTGATAACGTCGCCAACTATGTCGAGGGTTTCGAGACCGAGCTGACGGCAACCCTGGAACGAACCGAGACGTCGTGGTCAACCGATCCGGAACCGCCCGGGTTCTGGGCACTGTTGATCAGCTTCTTGCCCTGGCTTTTCCTGCTCGGGTTCATGGTGTTCATCTTCATGCAGATGCAGGGCGGGGGAAATCGCGTCATGCAGTTCGGCAAGTCAAAGGCAAAACTCGTTGGCAAAGAGCAGCCAAAGGTCACCTTCGATGACGTGGCCGGGCTTCTCGAGGCCAAGGAGGAACTCGAGGAGATAAAGGACTTCCTCGCCAACCCCGATCGCTACCGTCAGATGGGAGCCAAGATTCCAAAGGGCGTGCTTCTATTCGGGCCCCCTGGCACTGGTAAGACCCTTCTCGCCCGGGCAGTGGCCGGAGAGGCAGGTGTGCCTTTCATGGCGATCTCCGGATCCGATTTTGTCGAGATGTTTGTCGGCGTTGGTGCTGCACGTGTTCGCGACCTCTTCGAACAGGCAAAACAAACCGCACCGGCGATTGTGTTCATCGATGAGATCGATGCGGTCGGGCGTCATCGTGGTGCCGGTCTCGGTGGTGGGCACGACGAGAGGGAACAGACGCTCAACCAGCTCCTCGTCGAACTCGACGGATTCGAAGGCAACACCGGTGTGATCGTGATGGCTGCGACGAACCGTCCCGACATTCTCGACCCGGCATTGCTCCGTCCCGGTCGTTTTGATCGTCAGATCGTTGTCGACGCACCAGACATCGAAGGACGCGAGGCGATTCTCGAAGTTCATTCCAAAGGAAAACCCCTGGCAGACGAAATCGATCTCGCTGTCCTGGCCCGTCGCACGCCGGGATTCACCGGGGCCGACCTTGCAAACCTGGTAAACGAGGCAGCCCTCCTTGCGGCCCGAAAGCACAACAAGAAGATCACAATGTTGGAGCTCGAAGAGGCGATTGATCGGGTTATCTCCGGTCCCGAGCGCAAGACCAAGGTGATGTCAGACAACGAGCGAAAGGTCATCGCATATCACGAGACCGGTCATGCCCTCGTGGGATTCGCCCTGCCGAACTCCGACCCAGTTCACAAGGTCACCATCATGGCCAGAGGGCGGTCTTTAGGACACACCCTTGCTCTGCCTACGCATGACAAGTATCTATCGAGACGCAGCGAATTGGTCGATCAGTTGGCGATGCTTCTTGGAGGGCGAACTGCTGAGGAGATCATCTTCGCTGACCCGACTACCGGCGCCGCCAACGACATCGAGAAGGCGACGGAAATCGCACGCCGCATGGTCATGGAGTACGGCATGAGTGACAAACTGGGGCCGATGCAATATGGAAAACCGGCGGGTGAGGTGTTTTTGGGCCGCGACTACGCCCGCCAACAGGACTACTCGGATCAGGTGGCAGCGTTTATCGACTCGGAAGTTCGCAAGCTGATTACGGCCGCCCACAAAGAAGCCGAGGGCATCATCGAGCACCACAAAGACGCGATGGAGAGGATGGTCGAGGAGCTTATGGAGTCAGAGACTGTCAACCGCGAGCAGGTTGCGGAGTTGTTCTTCGATGTGCCCAAGTGGGAGCATGACACTGACGGTTCGTTGCGAATCAAGTACCCGGAGAATCCAGTGCTGCCCCAAGTCCAGGAAGAGATTGCCGCAGCCGTAGAGGTCGACGAGCCCGACGAAGAGGTCACCGAATCGCTCAAGCTCGACCGCAAGCTGCCGCGTGGAAGGTCGGCCGGTCCCGAACCGGTTTGACTGCGGTCCGAGACCGCTAAATCCGGAGGATCCTGAGGTCTCCTGACACCAGTTTCGCCTTGATCGTCATCTGACGTTCACTCGGCTCTGACCTGTCAGTGGGTTTGGGGGTGTGCAACTCCCCGGACATGAGTGTCGCGTCCAGATCGAGACGTGTTCCTGCAAGGACGCCGATCTCAACCTCACCGGACATGGACTTCACGTTTGCCAATCGGCCTGAGAATCTGACGATCGCCACATCCCCTGATGCGGTTGATGCGTTTACGGTTCCGCTGTTCTTGCCGATGATCAGGTCTCCCGACGCCGACGAGAAGTTGACCTTGCCATCTGACTCATCGAGATTGACGTCTCCCGAGGCCGAGCTCACGTTGATGTCGGTCTTTACCGCACCAATTCTGACATCACCGCTTGCCGTCTTGATATTCACACTTTCGGCAACCCCGATTTCAACATCTCCTGAGGCCGTTTTGACGTTGACACTGCGGAGGGGAATGTCAATCTCGATCTTGGCTGACGCCGATCCGATGTTGGCATCGCTGTTAGCTGGAGCCTCTACGACGACGTAGGCAGAGCCACGGGACGACCATGACGTGTTCCTGTCAGATGAAATGTGGATCTGGTCGCCCCGTTGCGACACGACGAAGTTGGTGTCATCGGTATCCACACTTACTTTGACGACACCTGCAGCACCGGGTCTGATCTCCACTCGGCCAGACTTGATGTGGATGTCGATGTCCGGGTTAGGCCCGACCGAAAACTCTTTGTTGATCACAGTTCGATCGTCGTTCTATGACGGTTTACACGGCGTTTGTCGGGCTGGCTGGCAGATGTTCGTAGTGACTCGACGACGTAGGTGTTGACTGAGGCGCCCGACGTGTCGGCGGCTTCGGCAATGAGATCCTTGAGATAGGGGGGGAGGCGAAGTGTGATCCTGGCCTCGTTCTCATCTTCCCCAGGTGCTGGAGGCGGCGGTGGGATCGCACTTCCGTCGTCTGAGACCACCAATTCCGGGTCTCCGTCGATCAGACGCACTTCGACTTTTTGGGATCGAAGCTGGCTCGAGATTTCGGTGGCTGCCATGGTTGCCACGCCCATCATCGATTCGCGGATAGCCGGCATGAGAACGGTCATGAAGTGGGTGCCGGCGTCGGCGATCTCGGGGCCGGCGAGCCGGAGTTGGGTCTCCACGGCAGCTTCGAGACCGGCGATGGCGTGGGACAACTGCACCTAGCGGCTCCTGAGAAGGCTGTTCGTTCGGCTCCTCCGAATGCGGTCTTCCATGATTGCGTGAACTGTTTCTGGGAGAATCAACATGATCTCGGCTCCTCTTCGGTTGACATCTGTGTGATGTCAAGATGATGTCATCATAGGGTCACAACGATGTCGTGTCAACCCTCGGGCCATTTTTGGGAATTTCTGAGCGAGGTTGCATAGTTTGAAAACGCAATGGGACAGATCGACCAAGGGCGAATAGAGAAGGCAGTCACCGAGATCATCGAAGCAATCGGAGAAGACGCGAATCGCGAGGGTCTATTGGGGACACCGGAGAGGGTCGCTCGCTTCTACGCCGAAGTCTTTAGTGGGGTTCACATTGATCCCGGCGACGTCATTGATGCCTTCTTTGGGGACGAGCACTATCAGGAGATAGTAATGGTGCGCGAGATACCCTTCTATTCGATGTGTGAGCACCACTTCGTCCCTTTCCATGGGCAGGCGCACGTCGCTTACATGCCTCGAGGCAGGGTCACCGGCCTGTCCAAACTGGCGCGTCTTGTCGATGGCTATGCCCGTCGGCCTCAGATGCAGGAGAGACTTACGGCTCAGGTGGCGGACTGTCTCGACGATCGTCTCAACCCGCTTGGGGTGTTGGTAGTGATCGAGGCTGAACACCTGTGTATGTCGATGCGCGGGGTCAAGAAGCCGGGCGCTACAACCGTCACTTCCGCGGTTCGAGGGATCATGGAGACCAATCCCGCCACCCGTGCTGAAGGGATGGCCTTGTTGTTCAACACCGGGAGGTAGACCTGATCCCCGCCGCGTTCAGGTGGCGGTTGAGGACCCGCAGCCTCGATCTCAGCTCAGGCATCCTCATGGGAATCGTGAATGTCACACCTGACTCGTTCTCCCACGACGGCCATGTCAATCCAGACCTCGCGATTGCTCAGGGGTTGAGAATGGTGGGCGAAGGCGCCTCATTGATCGACGTTGGAGGCGAATCAACACGTCCAGGTTCCGACGAATTGCCAGTTGCGGAGGAAATGCGGCGCGTTGTCCCGGTTGTGGAAGCTCTCGTCAGCGAGGGCGTCATAGTGAGTCTCGACACGTCCAAACCTGAGGTTGCTGAGACGGCGTTGGATCTAGGCGTTGAAGTGATCAATGATGTGACTGCGTGTGCCGCCGACGGGATGGCCCAATTGGTGGCCGAGGCTGAGTGTGGGGTAGTGCTGATGCACATGAAGGGATCCCCACAGACGATGCAAAAGGGCCCTCACTACAACGACGTTGTGGCGGAGGTTGAGAGTTTTCTCTTGCTGCGAGCAGCAAGCGTTGTTGCGACAGGTGTCGAGCCTTCACGAATCACTATCGACCCTGGGATCGGGTTTGGTAAGACCGCTGAGCATAATCTGGAGCTGCTGGCATCAGTCCCTCGTCTCGCCTCACATGGGTTCCCTTTGATGTTGGGCACGTCCCGGAAGCGCTTTCTAGACAACTTGCTCCGAGATGACGCACCGGTCGATCGCGACGAGGCGACGGCGATGACCACGTCCACTGGTTTCGTTGATGGGGCAAGGGTTTTTCGGGTACACAACGTCGAAGCGTCTCACCGTGCGCTAGCTGTGGCGGCCGCTATCGTGGCGGACCAGCAATGGGACGAATGGTTGCCGGACTCAAACCGAGGGGATTCACGTGGGTGATCAACGATCGCCTTTCTGTTTCTGATCGTGTCGGCGGCTCCGGGTTCCAGCACCGTCGAGTGAGACGGGAAGAGGAGATCACCTGGCTGGTTGAGGAGGGTGGCATCAACACCATCGTTTCCATGCTTCCGGGTAACCAGAATCTGAGTGCCTACCGCCAGGCCGGGATCGCCACTTACTCGGTTCCGGTGGGCAGCCCGATCGAGTCAGACGACATCAGCCGATTCTTCAGCACTCTCGACAATGCCTTGGACCGGGGTCACGCACGTGTCCTGGTCCATCGCGAGGTGATCGACGACACAGTTGGTGGGCTTCTCGGCGGTTATCTGGTCACATCCGGGCTCCTTGACGACCCGATTCTTGCGCTGGCGGTTATCCAGCAGATTCTTGGTCGCGCTCTCGGCCCTGACGGCCGCTCTCTGATCCCGGCCGCATCGGCTTCGTGACCGATCGCATAGACCTCAAGGGAATCGAGGTCTATGCGAAACACGGAGTTCTAGAGATCGAACAGATCCAAGCTCAGATTTTTCGCGTTGATGTCACCGCCTATTTGGACTTGTCGCCGGCCGGTGCCTCTGACGACCTTGAAGACACCCTCGACTACGGAAAGCTTGCACTCGAGGTTCGTGAAGTGGTCGGGTCGGAGTCACATGCTCTGATTGAGCGTGTCGCTTCATCGGTTGTCGACGCGGTTCTCGCTCACAAGGGCGTGGAGCGGGTGTTAGTGACGATCCACAAACCGGAGGCTCCTGTGGAGGCAGTGGTCGGTGACATCTCGGTCACCGTTGATCGGAGTCGGTGACCAGATACGCCATCGGCCTCGGGTCGAATATGGGCGATCGTTTAGCGTTCCTTCGCGCTGGGGTTCACGGTCTGAAAGAACTTGGAGATGTGGGAGATGTTTCGGGACTCTATGAAACTGCTCCCATTGGTGGACCGGAGCAGGATCCCTATCTGAACGCAGTCGCGTTGGTGGGCAGCGACCTGGGACCTCGCCAGCTTCTGGCTGAGTTGAACCGCATCGAGGCCGAGCAGAAGAGAGAACGCCGGGAACGCTGGGGCGCTAGGACGCTCGATCTCGACATCATTGCCATCGATGAGCCGTGGGTAGACACGCCTGACCTACAGATTCCACACCCGCGAGCTTCCGAGCGTGAGTTTGTTCTTCGTCCACTCGTAGAGGTGTGGCCAGAAGCCTTTGTCTCCGATGATCTTCCTGCGCAAGCGGCTCTGGATGCGTCCGACGATCAGGGAGTCGACCGCTTGGCGAGGGTCTGGATCGAGCCGTTCCCCGTCTGGAAGGGCCGAGTGTTTGTCGGGGTGCAGGTGGGCTGGCTCGTCGTCATTGCGTTGGCGCTGGCCTGGGACGGGACCTTGCCGGACGGATCAGCTGATGTCTTTCGAGGCATCGGCGGTTTGCTCGCAGTGTTTGGGGGTGCGCTGGCCTTTGTCTCCTCGCGACGTCTTGGCGCGGCCCTGGTTGTCGTCCCTGAGCCGACTGACGAAGGTGTTCTGGTCGAGACCGGGCCCTATGGAATGGTGCGTCACCCGATTTATGGGGGTGTGACTCTTTTCATCCTCGGAACGTCGATGATCCTCAATAGCGTGACCGGCGCACTGCTCAGCCTTGGACTGCTCCTTTTCTTCTTTTTCAAGTCGGAGTACGAGGAACGGCTCCTGCGAATCCAGTATTCGAACTACTTGGCTTATCAGGGGGTAGTAACTCGGCGATTCGTTCCTTTTGTGTTGTGACTACCGCCCCTATCCATCATCGGCCATCTCGTGCTAGCTTCAGGGGATGGTGCCAGGGCGCGGACCGCCTTGAGTTCTTCTGAGAGTGAGGTATCGATCATCCACAGGAGGACACAAATAGATGGCCAAACGGTCGCGTAACAACCGCCAGGAAATCCCCGGATACGACGAAAGTCGCCCTTCGCGCGAAGAACGCAAGCAGCAACACCGCGCCACTCGTCATGCCGCCCACCAGCAGCTTCACATGGTTGACGATCCCGACGAGATCGTCCTGCCCGAGGAGCGTCGGACCGGTCAGCATGAAGCCAGCTCCGGGTACAGCGAACCGGAACACCGCCGCTTCAGGGTATGGAAGACCAAGTTTTGGAAACGTCGGGACAACTTCCGTTCCCAAAAGGCCGAGATCGATTCAGAGTGGCCAGTGATCACACCACACCAACTCCCCACCGAATAACCTTTCCACGCCTTTGGGTGGACAACCTCAGGTTCTACGGCCCGTATCCGGGCAGCATCTGCTCATGTTCGCGCCGATGGGCCCACCGTGAACCTGGCTAGCCTCGCCCCGTGTCCAGGTTGGAGTGGAAGTGCGTCTAATCATCGTCGGTCCGGGTCGGGCCGGTGGGGCCCTCGCTACTGCAGCTCCGGACGCCGGTCATGAGATTGTTGGTGTTCTCTCGCGGTCTTCTACTCAGGAGTATGGCCCCGTTTTGGCATGGGACTCTCCGCTCCCCGAGGCCGATGTAGTTCTCATCGCAGTCAAAGACGATGCCATCGCATCGGTTGTTGCGAGACTCAAACCTCATACTGACAATGTGGCGGTCGCTGCCCACTTGTCCGGGTTTGTCCCGGTACTCCCCCTTCACCCACTGCATGACCATGGGGTCGCCGTCGGCGGGTTCCACCCACTGGTTTCGATGCCCGACCCGACATCAGGCGCCGCTGCTTTGGACGGAGCTTTTGTCGGAATTGGCGGTGATCCTCTCGCTGTCGACGCCTTGACCCACCTCGGAGGCAGTCTCGGTTTGGAGGTCTTTCGGCTCGAGGATTCGGACCGGCCTGCCTATCACGCGGCGGCGGCCGCGGCTGCCAACTTTGTTGTCACATCCCTTGCCATCTCCGGTGACCTCTTTGAGTCAGCCGGAATCGATCCCCGCGTCTCTCGCCCTCTTGTCGAACGGGTCGTGGCCAACTGTTTCGAAAAAGGCGCCTCCCAATCGCTGACCGGCCCGATTGTCCGGGGCGACGTTGACACAGTGATTGGGCATCTGACCGCGGCGCATGAGGTCTCCGACTCGGTTGGGCAGCAGTTCCATTTGATGGTCGAAGCCACCGCGGTGCGCGCTGGTCGGGAGCGGGATCTCCACCAATGGAAGTAACTCGAAGTTTTCCTGGTACAAGAGACTGTTACCAGGGCACGGTTGGCTTGCTGCCCACACTCGGATTCTTCCATGAAGGCCACCTCAAACTGATGGACCTCCTTCGCGAGAAGTGCGACACACTGGTCGTTTCCCTGTTTGTCAACCCGACGCAATTCACGTCAACCGCGGACTTCGACGCCTATCCCCGAGATGAGGAACGCGACACGCAGCTGGCCCACGACCAAGGCGCAGACATCGTGTTCGCTCCGCCGCTCGAGGAGCTCTACCAGGGTGTCTCGGTTACGACCGTCGAGGTCACAGGTGTTACCGACGAAATGGAGGGGCGTCACCGTCCCGGGCACTTCGTCGGCGTTGCCACCGTCGTTGCCAAACTCTTTGCAGGGCTCAAACCCGATCTGGCCATGTTCGGCAGAAAGGACGCCCAGCAGCTCGCTGTTCTGCGAGCAATGGTCAACGACCTCAGGTTTCCCATCGAAATAGTGGAGGGTCCTATCGTCCGTGAGCCAGACGGTCTGGCGTTGTCGAGTCGGAATGCTCGTCTCACCGAACTAGATCGAGAGCTCGCGTTGGCGATGAGTCGCGGCCTGTTCCAGGCAGCTGAACAGGTGGATGCCGGGGAGCGGAGCGCCGACCGGCTCGAAAGGACTGCCCTCAGAGCGGTCCGAGGTCTCCGCGTTGACTACGTCAAGCTGGCTTCGCAGGCAACGATGAAACCGATTTCGGTCCTCGATCAGTCGGCCGTGCTTGCAGTCGCTGCCACCGTTGGCGGTGTCCGTCTGATCGACAATGTTGCCTTCGATTATGTCGAAGGTCGCCCGACCCCAGATCGTGGAGTTCTTCTTGACGAACCCAGTCGGCTGTCCGTGATGCCATGATCGAGTCCCGACGATGAGCGAATCGCCCGAGACAACCGAAGATCAACTGATCGAAGGCCGACGGTCCAAACACGATGAGATCATCGCTGCCGGCGGGTACCCGCACCGTTTTGAACGCACAGATCTGGCGGCTGATCTCCAGAGGGAGTATGCCGATCTCGAACCCGCCAATGAGACCGACATTCGGGCCACGGTCGCCGGAAGGTTGATGCTTCATCGCTCGTTCGGGAAGCTCCAATTTGGGACCATCCAGGATGGAAGCGGTTCCATCCAGCTTTTTGTCGACGTGAAAAGCGCCGGAGCCGAGGTGTCCGAACTGTTTTCCGCTCTCGATTTGGGAGATTGGATCGGGGCCAGTGGTGTTGTCATGACGACCAAGCGTGGCGAGTTGAGCGTCAAAGTTGATCACTTGGAGTTGCTTCAGAAATCGCTTCGCCCTCTTCCTGACAAGTATCACGGGCTCCAGAACACCGAACTCCGTAGTCGACGCCGCTACCTGGATCTCATTGTGAATGAGGAAGCCCGCATGGTCGCAGGGATGAGGGCCCGAATCGTCTCGGAGTTGCGTCGGCAGTTCGATCACCGCGATTACATCGAAGTTGACACGCCAGTTCTCCTCCAACAGGCGACGGGAGCGATGGCGCGCCCATTCGTCACTGAGCACAACGCTCTCGACATGGTGATGTACCTGCGTATCGCCACTGAGCTCTATCTGAAACGTCTTGTGGTCGGCGGGATGGAGAAGGTGTTCGAGATCGGTCGAATTTTCAGAAACGAAGGCGTCGACTCCACTCACAACCCCGAATTCACGATGCTCGAGTCTTATGAGGCATTTGCAGACTACGAAGACATCATGACGATGGTTGAAGAGATCTTCGCTGCAGTCGCCGATTCGACCGTCGGCTCCACCACCATCACCTACCAAGGACGGGATTTGGATCTCTCTGCGCCGTTCCGCCGGTCGTCCCTGATCGAATTGGTGTCGGAGGCAATCGGGCAAACCGTCGATCTGGATACTTCGGTCGTCGATCTTCGTCGACACGCACGAGATGCGGGCGTCGATATCGAGGAAGCCTGGACATCGGCTCGTCTGCTTGTGGAGATCTACGAAGAAATCGTTGAGGCCTCTATTTGGGAACCCACATTTGTCGTCCACCAACCTGTCGAGGTGTCCCCACTCTCCCGCCGCAACCGTGACGACCCAAGGCTGGCTGACCGCTTCGAGCTGGTTATCGCCGGCGCCGAGTATGCAAATGCGTTTAGCGAGCTGAACGACCCTGACGACCAGCGAGAGAGGTTCGAGGCCCAGGCAGCGGCTCGAGCCGCAGGAGACGAAGAGGCCCACCCGGTCGACGAGGATTATCTACTCGCCCTCGAGTACGGCTTGCCCCCGACAGGTGGCCTCGGCATCGGCGTGGATCGTCTTGTCATGTTGCTAACCGACCAATCACATATCAGAGAGGTCATCTTGTTCCCGACGCTCCGACCGGAGCACCAGGAGAAGAGCTAGATCCGGGCGGTTTGCACCCGGTCGAGGAGATAACTTCCCAAGGTATGTAGGACCTCACGCGGCTCACCCTGCGGCAATGCGGCAAGAGCGGCCGTAGCATTGTCCAACCGAGCCGTCGCAGACTCGAGGGTTAGATCGATGTAGCCACCGGTGCGAACGATCTCGATCACCTTGTTAACAGCCGCATCGCTGTACGGCATGTCAGAGCCCAGGATGTCGTGCACGCGGGCGCCTTGGGGACCCGAAGCCGCCATCAATACTGGCGCGGTGAATGTGCCCTCTCGTATATCCGAGCCGGCCGGTTTGCCGATCGTTTCCTCGTCGGCGACGAGGTCGAGTGCATCGTCGGCAATTTGGAAAACCATGCCTACTTCCCAAGACCATGTCGACAGGGCCTCGACTGTCGCTTCGTCAGCATCAGTCGCCATCGCGCCCAAACGAGCTGAGGTCCGGATCAGAGATGCCGTCTTTCCTCCAATCACCTCGTGATAGTCGGCAAGGGAGTGGGTGAGATCACCTTCCAGCTGTAGCTCCCGAGTTTGGCCCTCAACAAGGTTGGCATAGGTGGCTGCGAGTTGGCGGACCGACTCTTGAGTGAGATGGGTCGCAGCGACCTCCGAAGCCCGCGCCATCAAGAAGTCTCCCGCGAGGATGGCAACGGTGTTCGTCCAATTGACGTTTGCAGAGGAGGCGCCCCGCCGGACATCTGCCTCGTCGATCACGTCGTCGTGGTAGAGCGACCCGAGGTGAATCAGTTCCACCGCAACCGAAGCTTCGACCGGGCGATGGTCGTGTGTCGGACCGAATTCTGCGGCGAGGAGTGCAAGAAGTGGGCGAAATCGCTTGCCGCCAGCGAGCAGCAGATGCTGTGCGATCTTGGTCAGATACGGGTCGTCCGCCATCGACGCCTCGAGTAACCGTTCCTCCACGCGGCTCAATTGCTCCCATATTCGGGGAATACGAACCAGGCTTTGGAGTTCGTCCATTGTTGACGATGGTATTACGGAACGACGAGCAGAGAATCGGTGGAGAAGCTGAAGGCGTGCCCAGTGATAGAATCGGGTAAGTCAGGTCCGACTGGAGTCGGCCCTAGTAGAGGTAAAAATGTTTGAGCGGTTTACAGACAGGGCCCGCCGGGTTGTTGTACTAGCCCAAGAAGAGGCGCGCCTTCTCAATCACAACTACATCGGTACCGAGCACATTCTTCTCGGTCTGCTCAACGAGGGCGAAGGCATTGCGGCCCAGGCCCTTGAGAGTCTCGACATCGACCTGGCCTCTGTTCGAGAAGAGGTTGTAAAGATCATCGGCCAGGGCCAGCAGTCGCCCTCCGGTCATATCCCGTTTACGCCACGCGCCAAGAAGGTTCTCGAGTTATCTCTGCGTGAGGCCCTACAGCTCGGACACAACTACATCGGAACCGAGCACATCCTTCTCGGGCTCATCCGCGAGGGTGAAGGTGTGGCGGCGCAGGTCCTGCAGCAATTGGGCGCCGAACTCCAAAAGGTGCGTCAAACCGTTATTCAGCTTCTCTCCGGTCCGGGTGGCAGCGAAGAGCAGCAGCCCAAGTCTTCCGGATCAGGTGGTCGAGAAGGCTCCGGCTCGGGCTCCACGATACTCGATCAGTTCGGTCAGAACCTGACTCAATCGGCCAAGGATGGACGTCTCGACCCCGTCATTGGACGTCAAAATGAGATCGAACGGGTCATGCAGATCCTCTCCCGTCGAACCAAAAACAACCCTGTGCTCATTGGCGAGCCTGGTGTCGGCAAGACTGCCATCGTTGAGGGTCTCGCCCAGAGGATCGTCGCCAAAGACGTGCCTGAAACTCTCGAAGGCAAACAGCTCTACACACTCGATCTGGGTGCTCTGGTTGCCGGGTCTCGTTACCGAGGTGACTTCGAGGAAAGACTCAAAAAGGTTCTGAAGGAGATCAAAAGCCGCGGTGACATAATCCTCTTCATCGATGAGATTCATACGCTTGTGGGTGCGGGCGCAGCCGAAGGTGCCATCGACGCGGCATCGATCCTCAAGCCCATGTTGGCGCGTGGCGAATTGCAAACCGTGGGTGCCACCACTCTCGAGGAATACCGCAAGTATCTCGAGAAAGATTCGGCCCTGGAACGCCGTTTCCAACCAGTTCAGGTTGAGGAGCCATCCCTCACCGACACAATCGACATCCTGATGGGTCTAAAGGATCGCTATGAGTCGCATCATTCAGTTCGTTTCACAGACCAGGCAATTGTTTCCGCCGCCAACCTCGCCGACCGCTATCTGGCTGATCGTTTCTTGCCCGACAAGGCGATCGACCTCATAGACGAGGCCGGTTCCCGGATGCGGATTCACCGCAAGAGCGACGTGCCGGAGATCATGGAGATCGACACAAAGCTGTCGGATGTGCGCCTAAACAAAGCGGAGGCGGTTGGTGGTGAGAACTACGAGCGTGCTGCCACCCTTCGTGACGAAGAACGTGTTCTCCTGTCTGAGCGAGCCGTCAAGGAGGACGAGACCGACCAAGACGGATGGGTGATCGACGAAGAGGAGATCGCCGAGGTTCTCGCTCAGTGGACGGGGATTCCAGTGCACCGTCTCACAGAAGAAGAGACGGCTCGACTTGTCCAAATGGAAGGCGAGCTCCACAAGCGCATCATCGGCCAACATGATGCCATCTCAGCTGTCTCCAAAGCCATCCGTCGTACCCGAGCCGGCCTGAAGGACCCCCGTCGCCCATCCGGCTCGTTTATCTTCCTCGGGCCCTCCGGTGTCGGGAAGACCGAGACAGCAAAAGCCCTGACCGAGTTCTTGTTCGGCAAGGAGGACTCCCTTATCCAGCTCGACATGTCCGAGTACCAGGAGAAGCACACCGTCAGTCGTCTTGTCGGCTCGCCTCCCGGCTATGTCGGTTATGACGAGGGTGGCCAGCTGACTGAGGCTGTGCGGCGCAAGCCATTTTCTGTGGTGCTGTTTGACGAGATTGAGAAGGCCCACCCCGATGTGTTCAACACGCTCCTCCAGATCCTCGAAGAGGGACGTCTCACCGACGCCCAAGGTCGTAGCGTGGACTTCAAGAACACGGTCATCATCATGACCTCCAACCTCGGGACGCGTGACATTCACAAGAAGGCTGTCGGATTCCATGTCGCAGACGATGAGGTCTCTTACGAGCACATGAAGCAGCAAGTCACAGATGAGCTCAAGAAGAGCTTCCGACCTGAATTCATCAATCGCATCGACGAGATCATCGTCTTCCATGAACTGACCATGGAAGAACTCAAGTCGATCGTTGACTTGATGTTGGAGCGGGTCCGGGAGCAGCTCGAAACCCAGCAACTCGACCTGGTGTTGACGGATGATGCCAAGGAATTCCTGGGCACCCATGGATACGACCCGGAACTTGGGGCAAGACCGTTGCGACGTGCGATCCAGCGTCTGCTCGAGGATCCACTTTCCGAGCGAGTCCTACTCGGCGAATTCAAGGCTGGTGCCACCATCTTTGTCGGGCTCGACTCGGAGAACGAAGAGTTGACCTTCGAGGCGATAGTTTCCCCCGATACGCCGTCAGTCGAGCTGGCCGGCCAGGAGTAGATCTCACATAATCTCTTAAAGGCGTCGCCTGGGGGGCCGATCTTTAGCGGGCAGAACACTTGTTATGCCCAAATTGCTTGCACTAATTATCTTGATCGCAGGCCTCGGCCCGGGGGAGCTTCCGGAGTATGAACCGGCTGGTAATGAGGCGCTTACGCTCGACCTTGAGATCGATGGCTTTGTGAATGGTCACATGGACCCCGACCGTTTGCTCAAGGTGGGGAATTGTCTGCTCGAACGCGACGCCGCCTACACGTATTCACTGATGATCGAGGCGGCCGAGGAGGATGCGGTTCGGCTTAGACACACCAGCTGCTACCGGACGTTCTATGTCCAGGATGCGGCGTACAACCGTCGCTGCCCGATTGAAAACGTTGCCGTGTTCTCCCAAGATTCTTCCGGGGGCAAGATCCAGACTGGCACCCGCCAGCAGCGGGTGTGCACGGGCCCGCCAACGGCTCGTGCGGGTGAGTCGAATCACGGCTGGGGTCGTGCCATCGATTTCCGCGACAGCCGTGGTGTGCTGAGTTGCTACGACAAGGAGTTCCTCTGGTTGCAACGCAACGCCCACCGTTTCGGCTGGGTCCACCCAATGTGGGCTCACTGTGGTGAGAAACTCGAAGAAGCCTGGCACTGGGAGTTTGCTGGTGTGACCGACCCCACCCTGGTCGACTTCAACCGCCTCGACCCCTCCCTCATCGCCACCGCCGAATAGGCAAACCCGCGAACCTCAGGTAGTACGGCCCGTATACGGTCCAAATCAGCTCATCTTTAGGGCTCGTCCGATGTTGGAGACCACCCGCTCGGGGCTGTTGACGATCTCATTCCAGGTGAACCGTAGGATTTTCCAGCCCGCCAGATGGGCTGCGTTGTCCCTAAGCCGATCGCTCTCGAACGAGTGGAGCATCGTGTGCCACCGTCGGCTGTCGCCTTCAATCACCAGTTTCGCCTTGGGATAGGCGAGATCGACCCTTCCGTTGGTCGGGGCAAGCCAGTCGGGGGAGAACTGCTGATCGGGGTTAGGAAGGCCGCTGTCTGAAATCAGATCAACTAGTCGCCGCTCCAGCTCACTTTCCGGGGCAACGTAGCCGGCGTCCCGTGCTTCGAGAATCCTGCGTACTTTCCGCGTGCCAGGTTTTCCCTGTCGCCCGACCTCGAAGAAGACCTCGTGCAGCCGGTCCAGGTCGATGATCCGGGCCGCCAACCCGTTATCAACGATCCTTTCCAGATGACCTTCGCTCAACACGGCAGCCAAGTCGATGATCGTTCGTGCTGGCGTGGTGGTCGGGAGGCTTCGGACAATGGTGATGTGATCATCGGTCAAGTCGGTCAGCTGATGAACGGTCACTCCTGCAAAGTCCTTGGTCCTTCGTCTTGCCACGCTGACCGTTGGCTTGACCCATTGGGGACGGTCAAGCCGATGGATTTGGGCGGCCGACTGATGTGATGCGACCGCGCCAAGTTTGCGACACGCGGTTTGCAGAGGGACAAGATGCTCATCGTCGAATCCGGGCAATGAGTACGCCCCGGGACCCGATCGGTACAAGATGCCCTGTCTGACCATTCGACTCAGTGTGGTCGAGGGAACACCGATTGCGAGGGCTTCGGTCCGGGTCACCACCCCTCCGTGGGTTTGTGCGTGCTCGATCAGGGTTGCAGTGAAGTAACTCATGTCTAAAACATGCCGCGTCCGGGACGGACTTTCCAGAGGTGCGAAAAGATGAGCTGATCTCGACCGTATACGGGCCGTACTACCTGAGGTTTGCCATGACATACTCGGGTCTGATGGAGAAAGCCGTACGTGTTTTGCTGGTGGTCGCTGGGGCTTATGTCGCTGCCCAGATGTTGGCGGACATCGCCAGTCTCAAGATCATCAGCATCGGCGGCTACGCGGTCGACGCCGGCACCCTGATCTATCCGTTCACCTTCACCCTCCGGGACATGATCCACAAGGTCGGCGGCAAGAAGGTAGCTCGCACAATGATCTGGCTGGCCGCGGCGATAAACGTCTTCATGGCTGCCTTCTTCTGGCTGGTGTCCCGGTGGCCGGCTGACCCGGAGGTCGGGCCCCAACTCGAGTTTGGTCAGGTGCTGGGACCCGTTTGGGGAATCGTGATTGCTTCGATCGTGGCTGAAGTGGTGGCCGAGCTGGTTGACACGGAGATCTACACAATCTGGGTCCGCAGATTCGGTGAACGTCACCAGTGGGGCAGGGTCTTGTCATCCAATGCGGTGGCGATACCGATCGACTCGATCCTGTTCGTTGGGCTTGCCACACTGTTCGGTGTTTTTCCGCCGGAAGTCGCGGTCAGCATCTTCTGGCTGAATGTGATCATCAAAGGAGCGGTCACTGTGATTTCGATTCCTTGGATTTACCTGGTCAAGCCTCAGCCACTCGACTCGGCGTTCCAACGCACCAGCCACTAACCTGACTCGTCGGCGGGCAAGGCTCTTTCTTGCCTACCTCAACCCCTTTACACGGAGGAATTCACTTGGAAAATAGAACTTGGTGGTGGATCGGCGGCGGTGCCGTTGTCCTCGCCATTGTCCTGTTCTTCGTCTTTAGTGGCGACGACACGGATGGTGACACCACAACAGTCCCGGTTGCTGCTGAAACCACAACTACCGAGGCAGAGACGACCACGACCGCTGACGAAACAACGACTACCGAAGGTGAGTCGACCACGACCACCGAAGGCCCGTCCTTTACAGCGGTGAAGACCTGTTTCGTGACTGACGATGCTGGTGTGGACGACCGGAGCTTCAACGCTTCTGGATGGCTTGGTGTGCAGGATGCTGTTGCTAGTGGCGCAGCGGCTGCAGATCCGATCCTTCTCGAGTCGGCAAGTGCCGAGGATTATCAGCCTCACGTGGAGACCTGTCTTGCGCAGGGCTCCGAGCACATCGTGACGTCCGGCTTCAAGCTGGCGGACACA
>CAXMOW010000002.1:0-95635 GCA_964195235.1 uncultured Acidimicrobiia bacterium
CCGGATACCGATGGCACCCGTCCAGTCACCGATCGTGTCAGAGAGGCCGTCTTCTCGACCATCGGCGTCTGGGTAGAGGATGCGGTGGTGGCCGACCTCTACGCTGGCTCGGGCTCGTTTGGCATCGAAGCGTTGTCACGGGGCGCCAGGTCGGCTGTGTTTGTCGAGAACGGTCACAAGGCTCTGACCGTCCTGCGCGACAACGTCGAGACGATTGGTCTCGGTGGCAAGGTCGTCGCGTCGTCGGTCCAGACTTATCTGGCTCGATCACAGGAGCGATTCCATCTGGTGTTCATGGACCCACCGTGGCCTCAGAATACAGACCAGATGGAGGTTGATCTCCTGACCCTCGACCCCTTGATGGCTCCCAACGCCGAAATTGTGGTGTCACGAAGACACACCGACCGGGTCCCGGACATACCCGAAACATGGCGAGTTGCCACCGAAAAACGTTATGGGGATACCAGAATTCTCCGGTACGAGAAGCCGGAAAGCACCAGATGACAACAGCGTTATGCCCCGGGAGTTTTGATCCGCCGACCAACGGTCATGCGGACATTATTGCTCGCGTGATCAAGAGCTTCGATCGGGTCGTGATCTCGGTGATCGACAACCCCTCAAAAAGGGCGATGTTCAGCGTGAGTGAACGCATCGGATTGCTAAAGGATCTGTACAGCGACACCGTGGAAATCACCTCATTTGGTGGTCTGCTCGTCGATCATGTGCGTGAGGTTGATGCCGATGTCGTGGTCAAAGGGCTGCGGACGGTGGATGACTACGAATATGAGACCCAGATGGCGCAGATGAACCGACATATCACAGGGATGGAGACGCTGTTCATTCCGACGCACCCGGAATTCGCTTTTATCTCCTCGTCGCTGGTCAAAGAAGTTGCAAGGCTCGGTGGATCGATGAGCGGTCTGGTCCCCGATGTGGTCGAGAAGGCACTTAAGGAGCGGTTGACATGACCCAGGAAACCGATATGGACAATGTGACAGAGTTGGTGATCGACGCCACCGGCCGTCCCGAGCCAACCGACATTCTCGAGATTGTCGACGATCTCATTGTCAATCTCCACGAGGCGAAGACGATGCCACTTGGATCCAACGCGCTCGTCGACCGCGATGAGTTTCTCGATCTTCTCGAACGACTCAGAGCGAGTCTTCCCGACGAGTTGCGTGCTGCCCGCTGGATGGTGCGAGAGCGTGAGGCTTTCATATCGCGAACCAACGAGAAGGCTCGAGAGTTGGTAGACAAAGCGCGCTCTGAGGCTGACGTTCTCGTATCCGACTCCAACATCGTTGCCGAGGCCGTCGAAGAGGCCAACATTCTGGTCAGACGCGCCGAGGGCGAGGCTCGCAAAATGCGTCTCGAGACCGAAGACGAGATCGAAAAGAGACTGCAACGCGTCGAGACCCTTTTGGTGGACGTGATGTCCGGCGTACAAAATGCACGCAGTGAGCTACATCAGGCGCGTCCCCGCCCACCCCAAGTCCCTATTTAGGCCAAAATCGTGACCAGTTCGCTGGTCATCAAAGCCGATGACCTGGTCGGGCATCCCGAAAAGGAGCGTCCTTTCAAGGGGACCAGAGAGGTGTCGCTTCGTCTTGGTGATTCCACGGTGACGGGTCTCATGTCTGTCGAGGGTGTTGCTCGGGGGACGATTGACGGGGTCCAGGCCAACTTCACATCGTCCGCCCAGGGGCACATGAAGTGTGTCCGGTGTCTAATCGAATGGGACGAAGTGGTGTCCGTCAGCGGCTCACAGCACTTCGGCAAGCTTCCCGATGAGGACGGATATGCCATCAGGGAAGGTGAGGTCGATGTTGGCGGCCCAAGCCTGGACGAGTTGGCGTTGATCCTTCCGGTTGCGCCCATCCACGATGAGAATTGCAAGGGACTTTGCCCAGTATGCGGAAACGACTTGAATAGCGATCCGTGCGACGGCCACGAGGACGCTTTGGATACGCCCTTTGCTGTCCTGAAAGACTTATTCGATTCCTGAAATACCGAGGAGTGCCCCGAAATGGCGGTGCCCAAGAAAAAGATGTCGCGCTCGCGTACCCGCCGGCGCAAAGCAGCCTGGAAGGTTTCAGCCCCACGCTCCGTTCCTTGTGAGCAGTGTGGCAAGCCAAAGCTCCCACACCGCGCATGCCGCGAATGCGGTACCTACGCAGGCCGCGAAGTAATCGAAACCAGCTAGGTCGCACGTGGCCCGTATCGCCCTCGACGCGATGGGGGGCGACCACGCCCCAGCCGAAACCGTTGCCGGTGCCGTTGATGCCGCCCAAAGCGGAGTCGACGTCGTCCTGGTCGGAGATCGCGAGACCCTCGGCAGAGAGCTATCGAACCACGACTTCCGTCTTCCGATTGTCGATGCGCCGGACGTCATCGACATGGGCGATGATCCTGCGAGGGCGCTCCGGGACAAACCCGAAGCATCAATAAGCGTTGCGGCCAGGCTGGTCAAAGATGGATCTGCGGACGGAATTGTCTCCGCAGGTTCGACCGGTGCAGCTATGGCGGCCGCCGCAATTCTCATAGGTCGGATCCAAGGTGTTTCTCGTCCAGCTATCGCCACGATTTTCCCCACTCCGAATAGCCCGACGCTCGTTCTCGACGCGGGGGCCAACCCCGATGTCAAGCCAGAGCAGTTGGCACAATTCGGGATCATGGGAGCCGTCGCAGCTCAGGCTCTGTTTGGTGTTGAGAATCCCCGGGTTGGTCTTCTTTCCAATGGTGAGGAAAAGGGCAAAGGCCGCGACCTCGAGAAGGCTGCCTATGACCTGCTCGAGGCTGGACCGACCGAATTCGTTGGCAACCTCGAGGGACGTGATATCGCAACCGATCGCGCCGATGTGATCGTCACCGACGGGTTCACCGGAAATATCTTTCTCAAGACAACTGAGGGGACCGCCAAATTGGTGACCCGGTATTTCATGGAGGCGATGTCCGATCTGCCCGACAACGTGCAGAAACAGGTATTGCCCGCGATCGCAAGCGTTCAGCAACGTCTCGACTACGAAACCTATGGGGGAGCGCAGCTCCTGGGCGTGAGATCAGTCGTGGTTATCGCCCACGGCAGGTCGAGCCGTGTTGCGATTCGTAACGCGTTGTCTTTGGCCAAAGAAGGTGCTGATCACGACCTTGCCGGCCGTCTCGCCGACAAATTGTCATGACTTTCGAAGGTCAGCTTGACTACACCTTCAAAGATCCAGCCTTGTTACGTCTGGCCTTGACCCATCGCTCGGTGAGCGCGGAGGACCCCGGTCGCCACGACAACGAGCGTCTCGAATTTCTCGGTGACGCGGTTCTTCAACTAGTTATCACGGATCTTCTGTACGACAGCTATCCCCAGCTAGCAGAAGGACAGATGGCCAAGGTGAGGGCCGCTGTGGTTAGTCGGCCGACACTTGCTGAGATCGCCAGGGCTATCGATATCGGAGCCTCAATAGAACTGGCCCCTGGCGAGGACCGCACCGGCGGTCGTGCGAAGGATTCGATCCTTGCTGATGCCGTTGAAGCGGTTCTCGGCGCGGTGTACGTCGATGGCGGGCTCAAAGATGCACGAAAGATGATTCTGGGTCTGTGGGGTGAGCAAGTCGCCGATCGAGCCAAGCGTCCCGGGATCAAGGACTACAAGACCCGTCTACAAGAGCACCTTGCCCGAGACGGTTTGCGTCCGGAATATGACGTCGAAGGGACGGGGCCAGACCACGATCGACGTTTCAGGGCTGTGGTTCATGTGGATGGCGAGAACCTGGGCGCTGGTGAAGGTCGATCCAAAAAAGAGGCCGAGCAGGCCTCTGCTTCGGAAGCCCTTATCAGCCTCACATCAACTCGTCCTTGACGAGCTCTCCGCCTCTCGCCCGAAGGTCGATATACCAAGTCGTGTACATGGCGGCGATTGCAGCGACGATGAAGCCTTGAGCGACGAGCCCGATCAAGGAGGCAATCGAGATGCCGAGCCCGAGATCCCCGACGACCGAGAGAGGGATGGCGACCAACTGGATCAGTTGGATTGCCACTGATCCGAGCAGGCCCACCAGCGCCAGGAATCCGAAGGTCGGCCACCATCGGCCACGCACAAGGTCGAAACTCCGTCTCAGAGACCCGATCACTCCACGTTTTTCGACCACGAGCACCGAACTCCACATCGAGAGGACGACGCCCAGCCAGATGGCGGGTGTCATCAGAGCAACGATGAGGGCCGCCGCGATGAAGACACTCGTTGCGTTTGGGGTGCCAACCAGTGCCAACGGGATCGTCCATGCGATCAGGCCGGCGACAACCACACCTCCTACGGCAAGCAGGACGATGATCCCGGCAGTTAGCGCGCTTCCGAATCGACGCAAGGCGACATGTCTCGCCTCGGCACCGGTGGTCGAGAATCCGGCTGCGTCGGTGGCGATGACGTGATGAGCAGCCAGATACACGAACACCGAGGCCAGGGTCTGGAGGCCCACCGCAATCAGTGTGGCCCAGAGAAAAGGCTTTGCCATCTCTATCAAGACGTCAGATGGCAGTGACTCGAGATACCCTGGGTCGTTGAAGACAAGACTGAGGAATTCGTCAGCGTCTGAGAACCTGAAGACAAGCAAGGCTGCGAGACCGGCTGGTATGAATGCCCAGAGTGCAGGTGACATCAGAGCCTTCCAGGTTCGCGCGAGGGCATTCATTGCGTCGCCGAGCACCTGTCCAAACGGGCGTGGGACTATTTGCATCGGCTCGGTACCGTAACCGGCCCTTCCCTGGAGACCTGACTGCCCGAGTTACCCGAAGTCGAGACAACCCGTAGCCAACTCGAGACTGCCATGGGCGGCCGCACGATCACCGAAGTCAGCGTCAATCACGACCGGACGGTGCGACACAACGCTTCGCGGGCAGAAGTCGTCAACCGGCTCTCGGGACGCACCATTCAAGATGTTGGCCGCCATGGCAAATTCCTGATCGTCGGTTTGGATCACGGTTACACAATGATCGCCCATCTGGGAATGTCCGGTCGATTCTCGATTACCGAGCCGTCACAGGAGATGACTGCTCATACCCATTTCATCGCCCTTCTTGACGACGGCTCGGAGATCAGATTCATCGATCCAAGGACCTTTGGCTTCATCGCCGTGTACGACGAAGACGAACTCAGTTCATCAGGGGTGACTCGCTTGGGGCCAGATGCGTGGACCGACCCGCCCGAGATACGCGAACTGGTTGCTTCTCTTTCGGGCCGGGTCGCACCGATCAAGGCTCTCCTGCTCGACCAGGGGGCAATTGCTGGGTTGGGCAACATCTATGTCGACGAGGCACTTCATCTCGCACGTATCCACCCATTGGCCCCTGGTGGAGATCTGACCGACGATCAGGTTGCGGCATTGTTAGAGGCGGTCCGTATCGTTCTAGGGGCCGCTCTCGACGCAGGTGGGACCACTCTGGACGACCTTGCCTACCTGCTCCCTGACGGTCGGGCGGGTGAGAATCTTGGAGGTCTCAGGGTTTACGGGCGAGGAGATCAACCTTGCCGAACGTGCGGAACCCCGATAGAGCGGATTGTGGTTCGGGCTCGGTCGACGCACTTCTGTCCTCATTGCCAACCTCGCGACTGTCAGCCCCGTGCCTGACAAGGCCGTCCATGTCCATGTTTCCGGTCGTGTTCAGATGGTCGGCTACCGACAGAGTTGTCGCAGCGTTGCAAGGTCACTTGGATTGGTTGGCTGGGTTCGCAACTTGAGGGATGGGAGAGTCGAGTTCTTTGCCCAGGGTGATGGCGAAGGTGTCGATCGGTTGATCGTGTGGGCCTGGGCCGGTCCACCATCAGCAACTGTGACCGGCGTCGAATCGGACATGGTCAGCCACGATCTCACGCTCACCGACTTCTTCATCCAGCCCAGCCGAGTTTCAGATTGAAACTAGAGACGGCTTGAGCTTTGCTTGGGCCGCAATCACGAGAGATCCCTGTGAGTCTCAATACTTTGTTAGCCTGATTCACATAATCACAACCGTGTTATTTACCAGGTGTCATTTGTGTATCTGAAGTCACTCAAAGTCGCCGGTTTCAAGTCCTTTGCAGACAGAACCCGGCTCGAATATCGCCCCGGGGTAACCGTGATCGTCGGTCCCAACGGTTCGGGCAAGTCAAATCTCGTCGACGCGCTGTTGTGGGTGCTCGGAACCCAATCGACCAAAACGCTTCGCACCGGAAAGATGGAAGACGTCATATTTGCGGGCACTGCGACCAGACCTTCTTTGAACAAGGCTGAGGTCACCCTGGTCATCGACAACGCAGAGCGGATGATCGACCTCGACCTCGATGAAGTGGCGATTACGCGTCGTCTCTATCGGGATGGTTCGAGTGACTACGAGTTGAACGGTATGGGATGTCGTCTGCTTGACATCCAAGATCTGCTCTCGGACTCAGGTGTTGGTCCCCATCAGCACGTCATCATTGGCCAAGGCGAGATCGGCAAGGTACTCAACGCCTCGGCAGAAGAGCATCGCGCGGTCATCGAAGAGGCTGCCGGGATACTCAAACACCGACGTCGTATGGAGCGGAGCGAGCGTCGTCTGGAGAGAACGGACGAAGACTTGGTTCGTCTTCAGGACCTGCTCGGCGAGATCGGGCGACAGATGCGACCGCTACGCCGCCAAGCCAAAGCTGCCGACCGCTACGACAGCCTCAAGTCCGAGGTGGTTGCTCTCCGGCTTTACCTCAGTGGTGTGGCGCTTGCCGATCATGATCGCAATCTCACCATCTTCACGTCCGAGAAGGCAAAGCTATTTGAAGGCAACGAGGTCGACGGGGCCAGAGTCGAAGTGTTGGCGGCAGCACTCTCCAACCTCACCGAGTCAGCTAGCCAAGTGGGCGCTGACCTCGATCGGGATACGTCATCGGCGGCGCTTCTAGAGACGACTAACGAACGTCTCCGCCGTATTGCCTCGGTATCCCATGAACGGGCCAAGGCGGTGAGCGGGCGGCGAGAGGCCGTGACCGAGCGGCAAACTGACCTCAAAGATGAACGATCAACTATCAACGATCAGCTGTCGGAGATTGTTGATGATCGTCTCGATGCCGAGAAGGTCGCCACGACGGCCGAAGACCGGTTCCGTCGTCTCGAAGACGAGGAGCGTGCCGTTGCCGCCCAGAATTCGATGTCACCTGAGGGAGCCCTAGCTGCAGCACAAGGCGAACTGAGCTCGCTTGAGTCGACACTGATCAGAGATCGAAGGGAAGTGAAGGCTCTTTCTCACAGGCTTGACGTGCTGTCGGCCCAACGTCGTGACGAAACGGCCGAGGTTGAACGGATCAACAGCGAGATCAAGCGAATCGATGAGGAGCTTTCCGGCTTGCAGAGCTCATACGCCGAGGTCGGTTCCAAACGTGAGACAGACCAGACCCTCTGGTCTCATGCTGAAGAGTCGTTGGCCGAGTGCCGACTTGAAGCAGCATCCGCCTCGGCACGGGTAGAGGCGATCAAAGCTGCCCTTGACGGCCGGTATGACACTGAGGCGCGACAACTGGTCGAAGACGCCACCGGCGCGTTGGGGACGCTGACTTCCAATCTCGATATTCCCGTTGGGATGGAGTTGGCGGTTGATGCTGCCCTTGGTCGGTGGGTCGACGCCGTTGCATTCCAGACACCGGATTCGGTACGAGACGTGGTCGAATTGGTCAAACGCCAGGGTGGTGGCTCCGTTCCGGTCGTTTCGGCGATATCGGAGAACTCAGCACCGGCGCGAGAAGTGGCTGCAGCTCTCGGCGTCGAGGCAATCGTTGACCTCTTGGGCCCGAATGCACACCAGGGTCTGGCCACTCGCCTTCTCGGAGATGTAGTTCTCGTCGAAGGCTGGGCATCGGGTTGGGACTTGATTGTCAAAAACCCCACCCTCCGGGCGGTGACGCCAGAGGGCGATCTCATCTCAGTGGATGGTGTGCTGATCGCAAATCCCGATGGCGCCGGCCAGGCCATGTTGGAGAGTGCAGAAGTGGCTTTGGAACGGGCCAACACAGAGCTTTTCAGGGCAGAATCACATCACAAGGCCGCCCGCCGCGACTTTGACACCAGCCGCCAATCGGAACGAATCGCGCTTGAAAGCTTGGAGACCGCCGAGACAGGTCTCGCAGGCCGATCTGAAGCGATGGGTCGTCTCCAGCAGTCGGTCGATTCGATCACCGTCGAACACGATCGACTTAGCGAGCGACAGACCGCCTTAACCCAGTCCATCGATGCTGCTGAGACCCAAGTCGAGAAGGTGAGAGGGCGGCTCGAAGCCCTGGAGGGTGAAGAAGCTACCCGGATGAAGGTTTGGGAGGAACTCGAGGGGCGCCGCCTGCAATTGGCGGCCGATCGAGAAATCGCCCGCTCGGAGTGGCAGGATGCTGCGGCAAGACACCGTGCAGTCGTCGAGCGCGAACGACTGCTTACTGAGCGTCAGCTCCGCATTTCCGAAGACCTCGGACGTCTTCAGTCTGGTTTCAGCTCAGGTGCCGATCCACAAAGTCTCACTCGTGTCGAGGAGATTTCACGTCGTGCTGTAAGCATCCTCGAAAGACGAATCGAGGAGATCCGCGACCGCCAAACCCGGTTGCGTGGAGAGAACTCCGAGGTGCTCGGTCAACTGGAGACCGCTAGAACCGAGCACGACACCAAACGGTCAGCCATTGTCTCCGCAAGGGAGCGTGTCGCCGAGATCGACCTGAAACTCATCGAGCTCCGATTGACCCGCGAGGCTGTCATCGAGTCGATCCGTCGTGACGCTGACGCCGAAGCAGAAGCAGCCATCGGGGCGCCACGTCCTGATGCTCCCTCCGACGCTGATCTTGATGAGCTCATGCAGTCGAAGAGTGCTCAGCTGGCTCGACTCGGTCCGATCAATCCGTTGGCGGCGAAGGAATATCGAGACCTCGACGAACGTCATACGTTTCTGTCAGAGCAGATGGCGGATGTCGAGTCGTCCCGCAACGACCTAAGAAGGGTTATTTCGGCGCTTGACACCGAGATCGAAGAGCGTTTCCAGGCAGCGTTTGCAGAAGTATCCGATGCATATCAGCGTTACTTCGAGGTTCTGTTCCCTGGTGGGAGGGGACGGATCAGACTCGAAGATCCCGACGGTCGCTCCTCCGGTGTTGTCATCGATGCACAGCCACTGGGCAAGAAGCTCAGCTCAATGACATTGCTCTCAGGTGGTGAGAGAAGCTTGCGGCACTTGCATTCCTCTTTGCGGTCTTCAAGGCCCGTCCCAGTCCGTTCTACGTGCTCGATGAGGTGGAGGCCGCCCTCGACGACGCCAACTTGCGTCGATTTCTCCGCATTGTCGACGAGTTCCGTCAGCGGGCACAACTTCTGATCGTGACACATCAGCAGCAGACGATGGAAGCCGCTGATGTGCTCTATGGCGTGACGATGGAACCTGGCGGATCTTCCCAAGCGCTCCGCAAGGAGATGACGGCTGGCGCTGCGGCGGGTGCTCCGGGAGTCACCGTCGAACAAGTGGCATAAATTCATCTGAGTGATGGACACACCAACCCTGACCATCCTGATAGTTGTTGCCGTCGTTCTGGCTCTCATCGGGTACTGGGCGTTGCGGCGGCGACGCCGACCTGTGACCCGGATTGAAGCTTCTGGACGACTTGGCAAGACCGCTGGTGTTCTGGGTGCGGCGTTGCGTGGCGCCTGGGATTCGGGTCTCGACGACTCAACTTGGGATGAGATCGAGGAGGGTCTGCTGGCAGCTGACGTTGGGGTAGAAGCGTCGACCCGGGTTGTTCAGGCGCTGCGGTCATCGAAACCGGAAACAGCAGATGATGCTCGTGAGCTTCTGGCTGTGCTGTTGGTTTCCGAACTCGACGATGCCCCCAGGATGCTCCACCTCGACAGCGAACTGTCCACTGTTTTGATCGTGGGAGTCAACGGCACGGGAAAGACGACAACAGTTGCCAAACTCTCAGCCCGTCTGAAACGGGATGGAAAGAAAGTTCTGGTCGGTGCGGCTGACACGTTTAGGGCTGCCGCCGGCGAGCAACTCGAGTTGTGGGCCGAGCGCGTTGGCGTCGATGTGGTGACAGGCCAGGAGGGGGGTGACCCGGCGGCAGTGGTCTTTGATGCGATTTCCGCTGCCAGGGCCCGTGGAGTCGATGTTGTCCTCATTGATACCGCGGGGCGGCTCCACGCCAAGAAGAACCTGATGGGGGAGTTGAAGAAAATTCATAGGGTGGCTGCTGGCGACGGTGAGGTCGACGAGGTTCTCCTGGTATTGGATGCCACCGCCGGTCAAAACGGCCTTGCTCAAGTCCGTGAATTTGCCGAGGCCGTGCCATTGAGTGGAATCGTCCTCACCAAATTGGATGGCACAGCCAAAGGCGGGATTGTGATCGCTGTGGAGAATCAACTCGGCGTCCCGGTTAAGTTCATAGGTCTGGGCGAGGGAGTCGATGACATGGAGCCGTTCGACCCGGATAGTTTTGTTGGTGCTTTGTTGGAGCGATCATGACATCCGATGAACTAGTTCAATTAGCCCGAGCAGCTGCCCAGGATTCGTACTCGCCTTACTCTCAATTCCGGGTTGGTGCGGTGGTTGTTGGTGAAGGTGGCGAAGTGTTCACTGGTGTCAACGTGGAGAATGCGTCATATCCGGTGTCATCTTGTGCCGAGGACACGGCGATCAACACTGCCGTCTCTCAGGGTGTTCGCAAAATCTCAGTCGTCGCGGTGGCATGCATCGACGCCAAAGATGTCGGCGGCGCCTACCCGTGCGGACGCTGTCGGCAGATCATGTCCGAGTTTGGCGTGGAGAAGGTGATTGTCACCGCGGGTGATGGATCGGCGGTGCGGGAGCACACACTCGATTATTTGTTGCCGCATCAGTTCGAGCTTTAGATCTCCACCGGACCTGACCAATACGGCCGGTTCTCCATACGAACCACAAAGCGAAGTCCGCCCCATGTGTCGTTGATGGCACACACCTGGAGTCCCGCTGTAATCGACCGTGAGCCATTGTTAACCGTCACGAAACAGGGTGCAGCCAGTTCAGCCATAAGATGTGTCCCTCTCTCCAAAGGAGCGTATGCACCGACCCGGGCTCGGCCCTGATTACGAGCACGATGCCTGTGGCGTCGGGTTCATCGCTGCGCTCGACCTTTCCGCCTCGTATCGGATGACCCGACTTGCCGTGGAATGTCTTCGACGTCTTGACCACCGGGGCGCTAGAGCCATCGATGGGACCGGTGACGGTGCCGGTCTCCTCACTCAGATTCCGTACAAGCTGATTGGCAAGGAGCTGAGAGCACATGATCTATCGATCGAGCCCCAGCGCTTGGGGCTTGTCATGTGTTTTCTTCCGCCAGATGAAGCCGCTCAATCTCGGTCCATCGTTAGCGAATCGCTGGAGGCCGAAGGTCTCCAGCTGATGTACTGGCGATCAGTGCCCATCGACCCATCGGTGCTCGGTGAGCACGCAGAACTTGTTCTGCCTCTGATCGAGCAGGCGATAGTCACTGGTGAACTCGAGGAGCATGAGTTCGAAAGGGCGATGTACCTTGCTCGAAAGCGGATGGAGCGCAATGCCAACACCGGGTTCTCTGTCCCCTCAGCCTCGGGGCGCACGGTTATCTACAAGGGATTGTTCACCGCCAGCCACATCGACGATTTCTATTGGGATCTGCGTGATCCGAACTTTGAGACATCGTTCGCAGTGTTTCACCAGCGTTTCTCTACCAACACGTTTCCAAGTTGGGAAAACGTGCAACCGTTTCGGATGCTTGCTCACAACGGCGAGATCAACACGATCCAGGCGAACCGGTCCTGGATGCAGGCCAGAGAGAACTCCGCAACACCCGGTGTCTGGGGAGATCGGCTTTCTGACCTCGTCCCCTTTCTTCAGCCGTCGCTCTCTGATTCGGCCAGTCTCGATAACGCCTTTGAGCTGCTGATACAAAGCGGTAGGTCACTGTCGCATGTGAAAGAAATGCTCATTCCGGCCGCCTGGGAGAACGTTTCTGACCTCTCACCGGAGCTCGCCGGCTTTTATCGCTATCACGCATTCTTGACGGAGCCATGGGACGGCCCAGCGGCGATTGCAGTCAGTGACGGCATCTCGCTTCTCGCGGGAATGGACCGCAATGGGCTTCGACCGGCGAGGTGGACGGTGACTCCCGACGTTGTGGTGGTTGCCTCGGAGGCCGGGGTCTGTCCCGAGGAGGAGGCCAAGGCGATCGAGACCGGCCAACTCGGGCCGGGAGAGTTGCTTCTCTTCGACGGTGAGACTGGAGCAGTCCGTCACTCTGATGATGTCAAGAATGGTCTGGCAACCCAACGGCCCTATGGGGAATGGGTCAAAACCGAGACTTTGGCGATCCAGGCACCATTTGATCCCCTGAACGATGACAGATTCGATGGTGGTGCGCTTGGCAGGGTTTTTGGATATACCGCCGAGGAGCGTCGTCTGATACTGGCGCCGATGGCTGAAGGCGTCAGCCCGACCGGCTCGATGGGAGATGACACGGGTCTTGCCGTTCTCGACGAGCGGCCTCGAAGACTCACTCGGTTCTTTCACCAGATGTTCGCCCAAGTGACCAATCCTCCGATGGATCCGATACGTGAGAAGCTGATGATGTCCCAGCGAATCCAGCTTGGCCGCCGGGGTCCGATCCTCGAGGACGATCCAAGCCAGGCTCATCTCATCGAACTGGCCAGCCCGATCATGTCCGATGCCGAACTCGAGGCCGTTGTGAGATCGGGTGATTCCCAGTTCTTCTCCCATTGGATTGCGGCAACTTGGGATGTAAAGGAGGGTCCGGACGGGATGGAGAAGCGTCTTGACGCGATTTGTGACGAGGCGGCTCAGGCAGTCACCCTTGGCTCGACGATCCTGGTTCTCTCCGATCGGGAGACCAGCTCAACGGAGGCTCCGCTCCCGATACTGCTTGCGGTCGGAGCTGTTCATCACCGACTCATCGATGAAGGTGTTCGTGGGAAGGTCTCGTTGGTCGTCGTTTCGGGTGAGCCACGTGACGCCCACGACGTTGCATGTCTTATTGCCTTTGGTGCTTCTGCAGTGAACCCCTATCTGGCGATCGACCAGGTGATCGACTTGGCCCGCTCCGGAATGCTGGAAATCGACGCGGTATCGGCACAAGAAAACTACAGGGTGGCGCTCGAGACCGGTCTGGCGAAGATCATGTCCAAAATGGGCATCTGCACAGTTTCGGCCTATCGAGGTTCTGAGCTGTTTGAGGTCATTGGACTGTCGGAGAGTGTGTGTGCCCGAGCTTTTCGCAACGCACCTCGCCGTCTGCGTGGTATCGGAATCGTCGAGATCGCGGCCCAAGCTCTCGTCCGTCACTCAGCTTTTGGCCTGGGAGGCATCGAATCAGGCGGCTTCTACAAACACCGCAGGGGCGAAGAGGTTCACATAACTGGACCGAAGGCGGTCCTCGATCTTCAGAAATCGGTCCGCTCAGGCGATTACCAAGAATGGCTCAGCTATCTGGAGACGATTGGGGACCGTCCAGAGGCATTGGTCAGGGATCTGCTCACTTTCGTGCAGCGCGACCCGATTCCGGTCGATGAAGTGGAGCCTATCGACGAGATCATGCGACGATTTACCACGGCCGCAATGTCGCTAGGCGCCCTTTCTGGCGAGGCACACGAGTCGTTGGCGGAAGCGATGAACCGTATTGGTGGCCTTTCCAACTCAGGCGAAGGAGGCGAAGACCCGACCCGTTACGGGACATCGCTCAATTCGGCGATCAAACAGGTGGCGTCCGGAAGATTCGGGGTGACACCTGCCTATCTCAACTCGGCCGAGGAACTGCAGATCAAAATGGCGCAGGGATCCAAGCCTGGAGAAGGCGGTCAGCTCCCGGGGCACAAAGTTACGGCCGAGATCGCCCAACTCCGTCACACCAAACCTGGGGTGACCCTCATTTCGCCGCCACCACACCACGACATCTACTCCATCGAAGACCTGGCGCAGCTGATTTACGACCTCAAGTCGTTCAAGCCGGATGTCCGGGTGTCGGTGAAGCTCGTCAGCGAGCCGGGAGTAGGCACGATCGCTGTCGGCGTCGCAAAGGCGGACGCCGATGTCATCACTGTGTCAGGGGCCGAGGGCGGCACTGGAGCGTCGCCACTGGTGTCGATCAAACACGCCGGTTCACCATGGGAGCTTGGTGTCGCCGAGACGCATCAGTCCCTGGTTGCAAAGGGGATGAGGTCTCGTGTCGTCCTCGAAACGGACGGGGGCCTTCGAACCGGGCGTGATGTGATCGTTGCAGCGATGCTCGGGGCTGAACGTTTCGGCTTTGGGACGCTCCCACTGCTGGCATTGGGCTGCAAGATGGTTCGCCGTTGTCACCTCAACACATGTCCGGTTGGCATAACCACCCAGGATCTGGATTTGCGGGCCAAGTTCAATGGATCGGTGGATCAGGTAGTGACTCTCTTTAGTCACCTTGCACGCGAGGTCCGTCATCTCTTGGCCGCTCTCGGCATGAAGTCGATCGACGAAATCGTGGGCAGGGCTGACCTTCTCCGACCTGTCGATCGGACTCATCCTCTGGCGACGGATTTGGCGACGATGCTTGTGAGGGCGCAAGCTCGCAGAAGACACGAGGGGTACAACGCAGTTCCGCTTGCCGATGTTTCCAGACGGATGGTGGCCGATGCCAGGCAAGCACTCGAGAGTGGTGTGCCGATCGAGCTCAGCTATCCGATCCGCAACGTGGATCGAGCTGTGGGAGCTCGTCTCTCCGGCGAGATCGCTCGACGATACGGAGACAGTGGGCTGCCCCCCGGAACTATCGAAGTGCGCTTGTCTGGTACCGCAGGGCAAAGCTTCGGAGCGTGGCTGACTCCGGGCGTCTCACTCTTGTTGGAAGGCCCGGCCAACGACTATGTAGGCAAAGGGATGGGTGGGGGGCTGATTGCGGTGATCCCCATGCGGGGTGAGTCGGTACCTCAGGGTGCTGGCAATGCAGTGCTTTACGGTGCGACTGGAGGACGGCTTTTCATCGCGGGTCGGGTAGGCCAGCGGTTCGCAGTTCGCAATTCCGGAGCCTCAGCGGTCATCGAGAGCTGCTCGGACCACGGCTGTGAGTACATGACAGGCGGCACAGTGGTGGTATTGGGTGAGGTCGGACGGAACTTCGGCGCCGGGATGACCGGTGGCAGAGCGTATGTTTGGGATCCGGCGACGGGGCTCAAGGGCAGGCTCGCTGAAACTGCTCCAGCAGCGCGGCGATTAGAGGACGACGACATCCCTGAAGTGCGAACCCTGATCGAAGGTCATGTCGAGTACACAGGGAGTCCGCTGGGCAGGGCAGCGTTGCAAGCGCTGGGAGAAATTTGGGTTGTTGACCCGGAGGGCCCTACCTCGTCTCCAGAGCCTCGATCAACTTTGGCAGGACCTGATGAACGTCCCCGACAACTCCAAGGTCGGCGACCGAGAAGATAGGAGCGTCCGGATCCTTGTTGATGGCGATGATCGTGCCTGAGTCCTTCATCCCGACGAGGTGCTGCATAGCCCCGGAGATGCCACAAGCGATGTATACGTCCGGCTTGACGGTTTTGCCGGTCTGCCCGACCTGTTTGGCATAGGGGACCCATCCCGCATCGACGATTGCCCTGGTGGCTCCTGTGGCGGCACGGAGTGGCTTGGCGACACTTTCCACCAAGGCGTAAGCCTCAGCGGAACCAAGTCCACGGCCCCCGGAGACGATGATCGCCGCTTCCCCGAGTTGGGGGCCTTCTCGTTCCTCGACCATTGAGTCGGTCACGGTTGCTTCGGAGGCACCCGGGTCTGGCAGTTCGAGTATCGACATCGATGGTGTGGAGGCCTCCGCTGGCTCCGCCACAAACGATTTGGGCCGAATAAGGACTATGAACGGGCCTTGTGTTGCTTCTGCGGTAGCAATCTGTGCGCCACCAAAGACTTCGTGCTCAGTCTCAACCCCGTTGTCTGTGAGTCGAACATCGGTGGCGTTGGAGAGGACGCCCACCCCGAGTCGAGCCGCGAGACGACCCGCTATGTCCCGATCGTTGTAGGCCTGGCCGAAGAGGATCAGGTCCGGCGCCCCGGCGCCGACCTTGGCTGCCAGGGCAGCAGCGGTTGGTGCCGATGGCAAACGGTCTCCGGTGTCGATGTGGATGACCGAGCTGGCGCCGTATTCGCCTATCACTTTCATTGAGTCGGCGGCTGCCTCCCCGAGAAGCAACGCGGTTACGTCACCCATTGTTCGTGCTTTGGTGAGCAGTTCGAGCCCTAATGTCGAGGGCGCACCGTTGGCCTGTTCCACGAATACCCAGATGTTCGCCATCAGATCACTTTCCGCTCTTCAAGGAGGGCGATGATCGCCTGATGGGCCTCTCCGTCGTCTTCGATGACTTGTCCGGCTGTCCGCTCGGCAGCGTCGGTTATGGAAACCACTTTTTGAGATGTGGCGGGTTCGACACCGAGATCACCGAGCGTCAGGTTGTCGACCGGCTTCTTCTTGGCGTCCATGATCCCTTTGAACGTCGGATAGCGCGGTTCGACCACACCAGCGGTGACTGACACAACAGCGGGAAGATCTGCCTTGACCACGTCGTAGCCGTCGGCCGTTTGCCGGTGGATCGTGACCGACCCGTCACCCGTCTCCACCGAGGTTGCATATGTCAAGGCCGGAGCGTCGAGGTACTCGGCGATCATCTGTGGGATGACACCGGAGTAGCCATCGGTGGACTCAGTTCCGGCTATCACGAGGTCGTAGCCTTCTCTTGTGATTGCTGCGGCCAGGACTCGTGCGGTGGTGAGTGCTTCAGACCCACGCAGCGCGTCGTCCTCAATCATCACTGCCTTATCGGCACCCATTGCGAGCGCCTGGCGAATGCCCTGGGCGTTCCCGTTGGGCCCCATGCTCACCAACGTGACAGTTCCTTCGCTGGCCTGGGCTAGTTGTAGACCCATCTCCACTCCGTAGCGATCGGTGTCATCGAGCACCTGGTCGTCGGGTCGGACGAGCCAATTGGTCCCTTCTTCGATCTTGTACGGGGTGGCAGGGTCAGGGATCTGCTTGACACAGACGACGACCTTCAATGCGGCTCCTTATCTGAGATGTGGCGGGCGATGGTAACGAGGTGTGGAGCTAGTGAATCCCCGGTCAAATCGAGCTGGCGTCGATCCTCTCGATGACCAAGGAAGGTGGTTCTGTCGGCTCGGGACCGATAACCCAAGCAGCGCCTAATTGGTCTTGTTGTGCCAGCCATCGTGAGTCATCTGAGTATCTGACTTTTGCGAGGGGGTCACCCGCAGACACGAAGTCACCGATCTTGGCAACAACGGTGATGCCCACACCGGGGTCGATCACGTCATCTTTTTGTTCCCGTCCGGCGCCAAGTCGGGTGGCGGCGATTCCGATGGTGCGTGCATCGCAGTTCTGGACATACCCGGCGGTGTTGGCAGTAATGACATCCTCGTGCCGGGCCATCGGGAGAAGTGAGGTGTCCCGAATCTGATCACTGTTGCCACCTTGAGCCTCGATCACCTCGATGAATTTGGTGAGAGCATCACCTGAGGCGATCGCTTCGTTGAGCCGCTCGCGTCCTCCATCGATCCCCGCTAACTCCAACATCACCTCACCAAAGGTGAGCGTCAGTTCTATGACATCATCGGGCCCGGAGCCTCTGAGGACGTCGACCGATTCCTTGATTTCGTTTGCGTTCCCCACTTCGCGTCCCAATGGTTGTTCCATCGAAGTGATCAAGGCGACCGTGTCGACCCCATAACTGGCACCGACGCCGACCATCGTTCGCGCCAACTCTCGGGAGCTGCCCAAATCTTGCATCTGCGCTCCCAACCCGGTCTTCACGTCAAGAAGGAGACCATCGAGACCTTCGGCCAACTTTTTCGACATGATCGAACTCGAGATCAGTGGGATGGAGGGAACCGTCCCGGTAGCGTCGCGGAGTGCGTAAAGCTTGCGGTCGGCGGGCACCAATTTCTGTGATTGGCCGGCAAGGACCAGACCGTGTTCGACCAACATCGAGCGGAATTGATCGGGCTCAAGAGTGGTAGTGAAGCCTTCGATCGACTCGAGCTTGTCCAACGTCCCTCCGGTGTGACCGAGACCACGGCCCGAGATCATCGGTATCGAGACACCACAAGAGGCGACCAAAGGCGTCAATGGAATTGAGATCTTGTCACCAACGCCACCGGTGGAGTGCTTGTCGACCTTGGCTGCCGCAACATCGGAGAAGTCCATGACATCGCCGGAGTGGAGCATGGAAAGTGTCCACGCACTCAGCTCGGCATGATTCATGCCATTCAGGAGAATCGCCATCGCCATCGCCGACATCTGATAGTCCGGAACCGACCCGTCCGTGTAGGCAGAGACCAGCCAGTCAATCGCGGCTGTGCTCAGCGCGCCGCCGTCGCGCTTTATCTCAATCAGCTCGGTTGCGGTAAACGCCACTAGTGGAATGCCACTACAGGATCCCGGTCAACTCGGGGAGGCCGAGAGCCAAGTTGAGATTCTGTACAGCTTGCACCGCTGCGCCTTTGAGCAGGTTGTCCTCAGCCCCGACGACCACGATGTTGTGACCGTCTTTGCTCACTTCCACGCCACCGAGAACAGCCCCAGTCAATCCTGTGCCGTCCCGCAACTCCGGGGCGCGCTCGCGGATCTCGATGAGAGGTTCTTCGGAATAGCGATCGCGAAACGTCTGCGCCACGTCCTCAGCTGTGGTCGGCCTTCCAACAGGGATATGAACCGTCACCAGAAGCCCCCGAAATGCGGGATGCACATGGGGCATGAATCGAACCGGGTGTTCGAGATACTTCGTCGCCTCGTGCTCATGGATGTGCTCAACCAGCCTGTAGGTCATGAGATTGTCTCGAAGTCGGTCCGGGTCGGTCATCGGCGATGGCGTGGTTCCCGACCCCGAGTAGCCAGAGACCCCAAAAACCGCCGGGACTCCGTCGAGTTCATCGACGAAAGGTGCGATGGCAAGCTGCATGATTGTTGCGTAGCAACCGGGATTGGCGATACGCCGCGCGCCAGCGATCTTGTCACGGAACAGCTCGGGCAACCCGTAAACCCAGGTGTCGTCGAAACGATGATCCGCTGAAATGTCAACTATGACGGTCTCCTCTGATATCGCCTCCACAAACGGTGTGCTCACTCCGTTCGGCAGAGCCAGAAACACCGCGTCCAGGGAAAGGTCGGCCAATTGGTTCGGGCTCAAGTCCTCGAAGACGAGGCCGTCGATTTCGGGTACTGATTGCCCGACCAGCTCTCTCGATCCGGCGTGCGAGACTTCGACCGCTTGGTGACGTTCGAGAATGGCCAGCAGCTCCGACCCGGTATGCCCGCGGGCACCTACGACGCCGATGCGATGTCTATTCACCATTGCCTTCCTCACTGAATTTGCCGGCCTCATTGAAGTCCGCGGGCAGGTCGGAGATCAGCTTCACTGTCCGAGCGATACGATCGAAGTCGGTCTCTCCGACCCAAAAGATGGACCATCCACCCGTGTTGACAAAACCATCTGCCTCTTTGATGTAGAAGGCGTTGAAGGTGTTGTCTTGTCTTGATCGCCAGAAGAATGACGGATAATCCCGAACCATCTGATCCCAGACCGTTCTCGCCAGGCCCTCACCACGAGCGGTGTCGTCGATGGCGAACTTGTCGAGGTAGGCAAAGTCGTCTCGTTCTGTCACCAGCGCGGCTGCCCTGCCAGTGTCAGAGATGTAGGCGGTCTTCAAATCGAGCGCATCCCACCAGCCCGGTAGGAGGCTTTTGCCGAATGCGGAGTCGACGAGTCGGGCGATTTCAGTTCCGTCAATCTCTGACTTGGATTCCTTTTTCAGGATCTTTTCGCCTTGCCGGATCAGTGTGCCGGCACCGCCATGGGTGAAGAGTTCCCGGATGAGTGCCGAAGGGGTGGTGATCGAGACCGAAGTCTCCGGTGGAGAATCGTTGAGGAGTTGTTTGATCTCGGCAAGTTTGAGTCGCATCCCAGAGTGAACCCAGCCCTGGGACATCAGGTCGTCAAAGTCAGAAGCGAGGTTGATCGAGTCGATGATCTGATCACTTTCGTCTCGCAGGCCGCCCGACTCGGTGAGAAAGATGATCTTCATCGGTTGTACTGCGTGTACTAGCTCTCGTGTGGCTGAGTCGGCGTTCATGTTGACGAGCTGTCCGCCGGGAGCGACCCCGAGACATGTCAGGATCGGAATCGCCCCTGAGCCGACGATTGAGCGGATCAGATCGAGATGAACCTTGGTGGGCTCGCCGACGAACCCGTAACGTTGCTGATCGAGCAGTCTGGCGTCGAATGCGCCCTGCGTGAGGCCGTGGGCCGAGACACCTTGTTCTCTCACCGCCTCTACGAGTTCGATGTTCTTGGCGGTAAAAGTGTCCCGTGCAACGTCTAGGACATCGCTTGTGGTTACTCGAAGCCCGTCGATTCTCTCGGTTTGGATGCCCGTTGCTGCCAGGTCTTCGTCGAGTTGAGGACCACCACCGTGGAGCACGATGGGTGTCAGCCCAACGGTGTGCAGAAACGCCAGCGAGGCCGCGGTTTCGTCAAGACGGTCGCGCAGGATTGCCCCCCCGATCTTGATGACGGCGAAACGGGACTGGTCGATCGACGAGAACCTCTGCAGATAGGTGCGGATCTCCTTGCCATCGCTCATGTTGGAGAGCAGCTGAACGATGGTCTGGCGTACGTCCCGGTTTGGTGCCATCAGGAATCCTCGAGCAGAGCCTTCATAATCGCTTTTTGGACATGGAGACGATTCTCAGCCTCGTCGTAGGCGAAACAGTCGGGTCCGTCGAAAACCCCGTCGCTCATGATCACGTTGCGTCTCATCGGTAGGCAGTGGCTGACCAACGCACCGTCGGCAAGGGCCATTTTCGCTTCATCGACGATGAAGTGGCGATAGTTGTCCCGGATCGGCTTCTCGTCCGACCATCGTCCAAAATAGGGAAGGGCCCCCCAGCTCTTGGCGTAGATCACATCGGCCCCCACATATGCCGACTCGATATCGTGGGTGACGGTCAGGCTTCGGCCGTTCGCCGACGTGTCACTTGCTGCGATATCCATATACCGCTTGTCCAACAGATAATCCTCGTTTGGGCAGAGCAGGGTCACATCCATCCCGAATTTGGCTGCGATCATCAGTGCCGAGTTGGCCACTGCGGTGTTCAGCGGCTTGGGGTGATAACTCCACGTGAGGACAAACTTCTTGCCATCCAATTCTCCAAGCTGTTCCTGGAGCGCCATGGTGAGCGCCATCTCCTGACACGGATGGGTGATGGTCTCCATGTTGATGACAGGTACATCAGCCTGTTCGGCGAACGAATTGAGGATGAGGTCTTTCCGGTCCTCCTGCCAGTTCTCAAACTTGGGGAACGCTCGAATCCCGATGAGATCGCAATATCTGGAGAGGACTTTGGCAGCCTCGGCAACATGTTCCTCGGCGTCGCCGGTCATGACGGCACCCTTTTCGAATTCGAGTGGCCACATACCGCCAGAGGGAGTGAGCACAACTGCATGTCCCCCCATCTGAAAAGCGCCGACGTCGAAAGATGTGCGGGTGCGGAGGGAGTTGTTGAGAAACAGAAGTGCAATCGTCTTGCCCTTCATCGCATCGCCGAGGGGAGACTTCTTGAAGACACGGGCGTCATCGATGAGAGCCTGTAGATCTGGTCTCGACCAGTCGTAGGTGTTGAGGAAGTGCCTGATCGCTTCAAGTGTCGTGCCCTGTGGGCCGCCGTTCAAATCACCCAGGTCACCTAGATGCTCACCCGGCCCTTTACAACCAACACCCCGTCATCAGCCAGAAGCCGTGCCTGTCTGGTCCAATCGGGTGTCCGGAGATATCCGCCGGCACCGACGACACGCCACCAGGGGATGTCGACGCCGGCCGTCCGAAGCAATGTGCCGACTGCTCGAGCCGCGCCAGGGTGTCCTGCCTCAGCTGCTACTTCTCCGTAGGTGACAACATCGCCTGGCTCAAGACCGGAAATCACCTCGACTACTGAATCCTCGAAATCGGTCAAACCGTCCCGAAAAGACGGTCGCCCATGTCTCCAAGACCCGGGGCGATATAGAAGTTGGCGTCGAGCTCACGGTCGAGGCTGGCCGCGACGATGCGGACATCAGGATGATCCGACTTCATACGCGCAACCCCATCCGGTGCAACGACGACGCACACTGCGGTGATGTCTCTTGCACCATTCCGTTTCACATTGTCGATCGCCCAGGAAAGCGACCCGCCTGTAGCGAGCATCGGTTCGAGGATGAGGACCCGAGCGTCATCGAGGGCCGGGAATTTGGTGTAGTACTCCATCGGCTCTGCTGTCTCCTCGTTGCGTTGAACCCCGGCGAACCCGATGGCGGCGTCGGGTACAAGCGTCAGGACGGATTCGAGCAATCCGAGTCCGGCTCTCAGCACTGCGACAGCAACTACTGGCCGGCGAAGGTGCTGACCTACGGTGGATTCAAGGGGTGTGGTGATCTCCACATCTTCAGTCGGCATATCCGAAAGTGCTTCGGCGACAAGGAGATACCCGAGACGTTCTGCGGTTTGTCTGAACTCAGGCGGCTCTGTCTCGACCCTTCGCAGAACGGTGAGCAGATCGGTAGCGAGCGGGTGCTCCAAGATTGTGATTGGCATGGGCCTGGAGCCTACGGACCCAATTGGTCAACGTGCGGCCTCGCCTTCTAGCCGGAGCCCGGCGGACTCCCAATCGGCCAAGCCGCCCGCATAACGACGAACGTTCGTGTACCCCTTCTCTACCAGTCCCCTGTAGGCGTACTGGCTGGCGACACAGTCCACATTTGAGCAATAGACCACTATCTCGTCTTCGATGTCGAGTGCTTCGAGGGCGTCTTCGACCGAATGGAAGTGAATTGACCCGGGGATGTGGAGAGCACGGTACGCCCAGTCGTGAAGGGTCATCACAAGCTTGAACTCGTCTCCTCGGTCCAATTTTGCCTTCAACTCTTCACGATCAATTGTCACGATGTCCACGACGTCCCTTTCTGCAAGTTTGAAATCAACCCTAGAACTGAGTGTCAAGCCCCTAGCCGGTGTTGCGCATACCTGCGGCAATCCCGTTGACCGTCAGCAGCAAAGCCCGATCCAGATCATCGGACTGCTCACCCGTGCGACTCCGCCCTAGGAGTGACACCTGGAGATAGTTGATCGGGTCCAGGTATATGTCCCGAACACTCAGCGTCCGCTGAAGGAGGGGGGACGAATCTAGGAGCTCCCGGTTCCCAACCAGATTGAGGACCTGGGTCTCCGCAAGCTCTCGTTCGACCTGGATCTTCTCGAATAGGTGATGATGTTCAGAGTCGACCAACTCGTCCACGTATCGGGATGCGATGTCGAGATCCGTCTTGAACAGGGTCATCTCAACGTTGGAGAGGAATGTCTGCATGAACGACCACTCGGTTGACATCTCGATGAGAACCTCTCCGTAACCTGCGTCACGTGCTGCTTTGAGGCCTGCGCCGACACCGAACCATCCTGGAATCGTCTGACGTGTCTGAGTCCAGCCGAACACCCAGGGAATAGCCCGGAGGTCGTCAACCCCACCCAGTCCACCCGGCCGACGAGAGGGCCGGCTTCCTATGTTCATCTTGCCGAGTTCCTCCACAGGTGTTGAAGCCAGGAAGTAAGGGACCATGCTCGGGTCGTCGACTAGCGACCGGTAGACGTTGTATGCCTCAGCAGCGAAACAGTCCATCGCCTCAGTCCATCGGTCAAGAGTCTCAGTCGAGCGGCGCGATTGGCGATGGAGCAGCGAGCTTTCCAAAACAGATGCCACCAGCAACTCGAGGTTGCGTGCAGCGATACCTGGATTCCCGTACTTGTCTGAGATGACTTCGCCTTGCTCTGTGAGCTTGATCGATCCGTCGATTGTTCCGTAGGGCTGCGCGAGTATGGCGGCATGGGTGGGTCCGCCGCCTCTTCCGATCGTTCCGCCGCGACCGTGGAACAATGTCAGCTGAACGCCGTGCTTCTCGGCAACGCTGCGCATCACTCGCTGCGCCTTGTAGATCTCCCACTGTGAAGAGGTGATTCCACCAACTTTGTTGGAGTCGGAGTATCCGAGCATTACTTCTTGGTTGTCACCGCGCAGCGATACCAACCGCCGATATTCAGTGTTGTACAGAAGGTTGTCGAGGAGCTGGCCCGACTTTCGGAGGTCGTCGATTGTTTCGACGAGGGGAACGAATCCGAGCCTGGCGATTCCCTGATCAAGGTCGATGAGGCCTGCCTCGCGGGCGAGTACAACCGCATCGATCACGTCCATGGGGCTCTCAGTCATTGAGATTATGTAGCTCTCTACGACTTGTTCGCCATACCTCCGTTTGGCTTCCCTTATCGAGTGGAAGGTGTCCAGGGTTTCTGCCGTTTCGTCGGATAGACGGGTCGTTGGCCCCGTAAGGGGGCGGGCACCAGTTAGCTCGCCAGATGTCACCGACATCCGTTGGTTTCCACCCATCGAGACGAGTTCGACGCCCACCGTGTTGAATAGCTCCTCGACGGCACTCCGGTGTTTTGCCGAATGTTCACGAATATCGAGGGTTGCCATCTGGAAGCCCAGCGCTTTGGCCTGGCGGCGTACCCGGGATACGGCCCCGGTGGCAATCAGCTCGCCTTTTGAACCCGACAATGATTTGGAAATCACGTCGATTTCGAAAATCAGATCATCGACGCGGGCGTAGTCGGTGCCCTGCCGGTAGTGAGATCCGGTCTTGATCCGGTCTCGTGTGTTGATGAGCCGTGCATGGATATACGAACACTTGAGACGATAAGGCTCGTCGGACGTCCGACGCTCCTCACGACGCCAGACGTCAGGTAGATGATCGCGGTCGGCCTCGAGTGAATCGCGAAGAGCTTCACTTATCGGCGCGAGTCGTCCTGACATCGAAAGCTCATTGGACAGGTCCTCGACAAGCGCAATCAGATGGGTAAGACCACGGTCATGTTGCAACGCAAGTGTTTCCAGAGTGGTGGCACCGGTGACTCCAGGGTTTCCATCCCGGTCGCCGCCGACCCAGGTGCCAAAGCGCAAGGGCACTAATTCTTCGGAGCTGAGCCGGCTCAGCTGCTGGTCCAGCGTCTCGCCCAACTCGCCGACCACGTCGTTGGCCAAGCCGACCAGGTAGTAGAGAATCGAACGGGCCTCCTCAACCACACTCGGTTTGTAGGTTCGCAGCTCGTCGGTTTGCCAGATCTGATCGATCAGCTCGGCAGTGCGCTGATCGATCAACTCCACCCGATCCAGCTCATTGGTGACGAGTCGTCTCTCGATGAGGTCGGCAAGCGTTCTCCGCTTGGTCAGGATGCTACGTCTGGCGACTTCAGTCGGGTGTGCTGTAAAAACAGGACGCACTTCGAAACGTGACATAACTGCTGCGACGAGCATCGGATCGAGATCAGCGTCGATTATCCGATCAACTGTCGCCTGGAGATACCTGTCGTCGGAGCCCATTTCATCGATCCGATGGACCTGCTCGGAAACGTTTGCCAAATAGAAATAGGTGGTGAACGCCCTGACTAGCGGTATTACCTGTTCGGGGTCGAGACTCTCGAGGAGGGTTCGAAGCACGTCGGTAGCTGCAGCGCTGCCACCACGTCGTGCCGACTTCCCCAAGGATCGGACCTTTTCAACGAGATCGAGCAGATCCTGACCATGCTGACGGACCAGGGCTTCGCCCAACTGATTACCCAGTCGGCGGATGTCGGCTCGGAGTGTCTCGTCTTTACTAGCCACGTGGTGAGGCTAGGTCAGGCGTCTTCTGGCCGCTGTTTGTGGATACGTCCGTCTACACCATGCAAAGACAACCCAGTGCCGGCTCCGTATCTGACCATCGTCATCTCGGCGAGGATTGAGACTGCGACTTCTTGAGGAGTTTCCGCACCAATATCGAGACCAACCGGGCCTCGAATTCGATCCGTGTTCTCTTCAGAGAACCCCATTGTTTGAAGACGCTCCACTCTGAGCTTGTGGGTGCGACGGCTCCCCATGGCGCCTATGTATCGAGCGTCACTCTTTAGAGCCGCCTCCAGAACGGGGGTCTCGTGACGTTGATCGTGTGAAAGAACCACAACCCAAGTCCGTCGATCGAAATGAAGTTGGTCCATCAGGTCTGCCGGCCAGCCGACCAAGACACGACGCGCTTCAGGAAAACGATCCTCAGACGCAAAGGCGGATCGGGAGTCAATAACTGACACCCTGTAGCCCATCCTGGTGCCGAAGATTGTGAGCGACTGAGCCACATGCACTGCGCCGAATATCAAAAGATCTGGCGAGGGAGCGAGGGTTTCGAAGAACACCGAATGGTCGCCGTAGGACATGGTTCGGTGTTGCTCGTGGTTCATCAACACCAAGGCATCTTCCGTGATGTCTTTACTGAAGCCTTCGGGAAATTCCCCGGCGACCGGGGAGCCTTCCGAATCCAGAACGATCTTTGTTCCTATGGATGGACCGTCGACGAATGTGATCACCGAACCGAATTGCTCAGCGTCGAGTATCTGCTGTATGGCCTCTAGCGGCAGGCTCACCAGGACTCGATGTAGACGTCGATGGTGCCGCCACAAGCCATTCCGACTTCGAAAGCGTCTTCGTCGGCGATCCCATAGGTGACAGTTTTTGGAGTTCCCTTTTCGATTACCTCCTGGGCGTGGAGGAAGACATCGTTCTCGACACATCCGCCGCTCACGGATCCCTCCATGTCACCCGCATCTGAGACCAAGAACTTGGATCCTTCCGGACGTGGAGCGCTTCCGTAGACCTTGATCACCGTGGCGACGGCTACACGCTTGCCTTCGTTGACCCACTGATTGCGGAGTGCCAGCTGACTTCTCATCAGCTGGCATTATTTCACACTCCGATGAACTCCGCAGGAGTCTTGTCGAACGACGTCTTGCACCCAGGGGAGCAGAAGTAGAACGTCTCGCCCTCGTGCTCGGAGATCCAGCGGGCGCTTGACACTTCGACTTCCATGTTGCACACCGGATCGATGGCCATGTGTTCCTCACGGACCGGGGTGGTCCATTCCAGCTGTCCGGATGCACGCCGCTGCACCAACTCGGCAAGAATCGCCACACCGATCTCGCGATGAGTGACGTGACCGAGGTCCAGACCCGCTGGAGCAATTACACGTGCCAGTTGGTCATCGGAGACTCCGCGGTCTCGCAAGTAGCCAAGAACGGTTTTGGCTCGTTTGGCCGATGTCACCACGCCGATATATCCGGCATCGGTGTCCAATGCAGCCTCGAGGGCCGGTTCGTCGTAGTGGCCCTGGGTGGCGATCACGATCGCGGTTCCGGACCCAACATCGTCGGGCATGGTGTCACTCTCCACAGTCTCCACACGCCAGTCGATGGCCGCCGCCAAGTCGGCGAACGTCTCAACGGCGGGGGTAGACCCGACTATCACAAGATGGGGTTGGGGCAATGCCGGCTCCAAGAACACCTCCATGGCGCCTTCCGATGTGCATGATATCGGCACGGTTGTGACGTCAGGTCTCGCTGCTGCCTTGATGTCCTCGTCTGTGCCAAGGAATAGAAGCCTCGATTTTCCATCTCCGAGTGCCTCCAGCGCCTCCCGCTTCACCACTGGCTCGGCACAAGCCCCACCGATCCAGCCGGTCACACTCCCGTCAGGTTGGATGATTGCAGTCGAGCCACGTTTGCCAGACGACGGGCCGCGAGCCCAGACAACCGTTGCGGTGAGAAAAGGCTGGTGCCGGCGACTGAGATCGGCCGCCAGCTCCAGCAATTCTCGATTCATCCGGTGTTGGCCTCATTCATGGTTGCCCAAACCCTGTCGGCCGACAGGGGCATTTCGATGTTTCGCACACCGGTGTGTTCCAGGGCGTCGATCACGGCGTTGACATACGCCGCCGGTGACCCGACCGTGGCGGACTCGCCGACGCCTTTGGCGCCAATCGGATGGTGTGGTGATGGGGTTACGGTCTCGCCCAGCTCAAAGCGGGGCGTCTCCCATGCTGTAGGCACCAAATAGTCCATGAAGTTGGAGCCAAGGCAGTTGCCCGCATCGTCGAACGTGATGTGCTGCATCGTGGACATGGCAAATCCCTCGGTGAGCCCACCTTGGATTTGGCCCTCAACAATCATCGGATTGATCTTCACACCACAGTCGTCAACAGCGACCATCCGCCGAACCTTCCATTGTCCGGTCTTCGGATCGACGTCGACGACGACAATGTAGGTCCCGAACGGATAGGTCATGTTTGGGGGGTCGTAGTAGTGCACGCCTTCGAGTCCGGCCTCTAGATCGGGTGGCGGGTTGGTGTACGCAGCGAACGCCACGTCTTGGATCGTGACCGAGCTGTCAGGGCTGCCCGCCACGCTGAAGACTCCATTGTCGAATTCGATATCGGCAGCGGACGCCTCGAGGAGGTGTGCCGCGATCTTCTTTCCTTTGTCTCGGAGTGTCCGGGCTATTATCGCAGTCGCCGCTCCGGCCACGGGGGTGCTCCGCGACGCGTAGGTGCCAAGACCGTACGGCGTGTTGTCGGTGTCACCCTCGACGACCTTGATGTCGTCGGCCGGGATACCAAGTTCCTCGGCAACGATCTGAGCAAATGTCGTCTCGTGGCCTTGACCTTGACTCTTCACGCCCAACTTGAGGATTGCCTTCCCGGTTGGATGAACTCGTAGCTCAGCTGAGTCGAACATCTTCAGACCCAGGAGGTCGTAGTCCTCACCGTGCCCGGCACCAACCACCTCGGTGAAGCTGGCCATTCCGATTCCGACCAGACGGCCCTCGGCTCGCGCCTGTTCCTTCTCAGCCTGGATGTCGGCGTAGCCGACCATGTCCATCGCCAGGCGCATTGCCTTCTCATATTCACCGGAGTCGTAGAGGAATCCGGTGGGAGACATGTAGGGGAATTGATCTGGCTGGATGAAGTTCTTGGCCCGGAGTTCTGCCGGGTCCATGCCGATCTCGTATGCAGCGTTCTGCACTAGACGCTCAATCAGGTACGAGGCCTCGGTGACACGGAAGGAGCACCGATATGCCACCCCGCCTGGTGCCTTGTTGGTGTAGGCACCTTTGGTACTCACATATGCCACCGGGTAGTCGTAAGACCCCGTAACGATATGGAAGAGGCCTGATTTGAACTTGGTTGGCTGGGCGTCTGAGAAGAACGCACCCTGATCGGAGATCATGTCGACCCTCAACCCGAGAATCTTGCCTTCCTTTGATAAGGCCAGCTCGCCTTTCATGTAGTAGTCGCGAGCAAACCCGGTCGAGATCAGGTTCTCAGTTCGAGTCTCGATCCATTTCACCGGTTGACCGATCACAAGGGAAGCCGCGGTCGCCACCACATATCCTGGATAGATCGGCACCTTATTTCCAAAGCCGCCGCCGATATCGGGGGAGATGATCCTGATGTTCTGCTCGGGAAGACCCGCAACCAAGGCAAAGACCGTGCGGTGCGCATGTGGGGCCTGCGATGTCATGTAAAGCGTTGCTTGACCTGTCGCTGAGTTCACGTCTGCCACAATCCCACACGTCTCGAGTGGGGCCGGGTGCGAACGTGGGTAATGCGTCTCCAGGGCTATGACGTGGTCAGCCGTCGCAAACACCGCGTCGGCGGCAGCCTTGTCGCCTGACTCCCACTCGTAGCAGAGGTTGGACGTCTGATCCTCCTTGTCGTCTCGAATGACCGGTGCGTCGGTCTCCAACGCCCGCTGCGGGTTGACTATGGGCTCCAGATCCTCGTACTCAACCTCGATCAGACGGGCGGCGTCGTCGGCCGTATAGCGATCGGTGGCGATAACCGCCGCTATCTCCTGACCTTGGAATCTGACCTTGTCGGTTGCAAGGACAGCTTGGGTGTCGCCGGACAGGGTCGGCATCCAGGCCAGGTCGTAGCTGGCGAGTAGTTCGCCGGTCACCACTGCGACTACACCTTCGACGGCTTCAGCCGCCGATGTGTCGATCGAAAGGATCTTGGCGTGCGCAAGTGGGCTGCGGTGGATGGCCATGTGGAGCATCCCCGGTAGCTCGATGTCGTCGACATAGTTTCCACGGCCCTCTACGAATCGAGCGTCTTCGACACGGCGTCGACTGTGACCAAGGCCTCCAATTTCGGGAGGTGTGTGTGGCTTGTGTTCAGTCGTTGTCATGAGCTTGCGCCCTCTCTTGTCGTGGCGGCAGCGGCCTGGATGGACTTCACGATGTTCATGTATCCGGTACACCGACAAAGGTTCCCCGAGATGGCCCATCGAACATCGTCGTCGGTTGGGTCAGGATTGTCTTCGATAAATGCCGTGCCCACCAGCATCATCGCGGGGGTGCAGAACCCACATTGGAGACCGTGATGTTCCTTGAAGGCCTGCTGCATCGCTGATAGTTCGCCGTTCTGCTTGAGACCTTCAACTGTCGTGATTGAGCGACCATCGGCCTGAACCGCGAACATCGTGCATGACTTGACCGGTGTGCCGTCCACCAAGACGGTGCAGACACCGCAGCTAGTGGTGTCACAACCAATATGAGTCCCGGTCATCTTCAAGGTGGACCGAATGAAATCGACAAGGAGCAGTCTTGGTTCGACATCAGCGGACTTCTCGGCACCGTTGACAGTGACAGTGACGTTCATGTCTGACCTCCCTGAGCGATTTTCAGGGACTCAGCGAGCCCCCTTTCGGTAAACACACTGACAACATGACGTTTGTAGTCAGCACTGCCTCTTGCGTCCGAAGCTGGATCGCAGGCTGCCGCAGCGATACGGCCCGCCTCGGCGAACAGTTCATCGGTCGGTGCCTGGCCAACCAACGCTGCCTCAGCGTCCGGGACCTTGAGGTTGTGGGCATACACAGAGGTGAGGGCTAAGCCGGCGGCGGCGATGTTGCCGTCATCGCCAAGTTCGATGCATGTGGCTACGCCGACCGTTGCGTAGTCCCCCACCTTTCGCTCCAGTTTTTGATAGTTTCCGCCGCCTCTGTTGCTGTGAGCCTTGACCTCGACAGCTATCACCATCTCGTTGGGCTGACAGGAGGTGGCGAACATGTCTACGAGGAAGTCGTTGATGTCGACGGTACGTGTTCCGGCGGTACTCGCCAGTGCCACCGTCGCTCCACACGCCAGCATCACCGAGGCCCAGTCACCTTCCGGGTCATGATGAGCCAGGGAACCGACCATCGTCCCGAGATTCCGAACGATGGGATCTGCAATCCACGGTGCTGCACTGGAAACGGTGTGGTTGGCCTTGGCCGCCTCTGACCTCACGACATCGTTGTGTCGTGCCAATGCACCGATCCTCAACGTTGGCCTGCCAGATCCGTTTGATGACGGCCAGTGCTGTTCGGCTGGACCTATGTGCGCCTCGTCCGGTCCTCTGTTGTGAGAGATCCAGTCAAGATCCGGGATCCCGTTGATGTCAATCAAGGTTCCTGGAATTGCGAACCGAAGCTTCATCATCGGTATGAGGCTTTGTCCTCCTGCGAGGATCTTCACCTCATCGCCACGCTCATTGAGCGTTGACAGGGCTTCGTCAAGACTCTCAGGCGCGAGGTAGTCAAATTTGGCGGGATACATCCCAACTCTCCGATCTCAGACGTATCCGACGAACATACCCGACCGGCGAGTCCGGTGCGTCTTATCTCTCCCGGGCGATGGACTCGAGCAACCGAACCACGCCGCTCAGATCGCGAACACTTGCTGCTGGCAAGAGATGATCGATGTGTGGCAGCACCGCTTTCATGCCCCGTGTGGCCGGCTGGTACTCGGCACGCGCTGCCAGCGGATTGAGCCAAATCACCTTGTGCACAGACCTGGCGAGACGGGCCATTTCATCCCCTAGTAGACGCGGGTCGCCACAGTCCCAGCCATCCGAGAGGATGAGGACGATCGGTCGCCCCCTTGCCAAGCGCCGGCTCCAGTTCTTGTTCCAGTCGGCTAGTGCCTCACCGATCTTGGTTCCCCCTGACCAGTCAGTGACTGTGCTCGAGACTCTTGACAATGCCACTTTCGGGTCTCGTTTTTTCAGCTCGGGGCTGATCCGAGTCAGGTGGGTGGAGAAAGTGAACACCTCGACGTGCTCGATTTTGTGTTGTGCCGCATGGGCGAACACAAGAAACATCTCTGCGTAGCGCTCCATGGACCCAGAGATGTCGGCTAAGACAATCAATGGTCGCTGGCGAATACGTCGGTCCTTCATGCGTATGGCCATCAAGTCACCCTCAGGTCCGACCGCGCCATGAAGTGTTCGTCTCAGGTCGGGTCGACGACCTCGCTTGTCCGAGGCCCAGCGTCGGGTGCGGAAGTCCGACGGCTGCCAAGACATCGCGCTGACCATCCGTCGAGCTTCGCCAAGGTCGTTGTCGTCAAGGCTGGCAAAGTCTCTGGCTGCCACATTCTCGACGGCCGAGGCGCCTGCTTGACTGACGGTCTCGTCGACCGCCTCCTCGGGAATCGTCTCGATTATCGGTTTGTGTTCGGTCGCCGAGGCCAACCTGGAATGCTGTTCGGCGGTCGAGCCCGGGCGGTGGAAGCCCTCAAAAAAGCGTCGGAATTCCTCGTCATAGATGCGGCGATGCCCAGGGTCGGTGATCGAGAGGGCTCTTAGAGCCGCGTATACGTGGTTGCGCTCAGCAGGGTCGATGTAGAGAAAGGACAAGGCCATCTCGGACACCTGGTCGGGGGTGACGGTGAGTCCTCGCCCTCGCAATGCATCAGCGAACGATGCGAGATCTCGGATCGGGCTAGCTGTCATCTGACAAGGCGTTGTTACACGACAAGGGCTTCGAGTCCAGCCTCACGGACCGAATCGATATCGTCTTTGTATTTGAGGACCACACCAAGTGTGCGGTCGATGATTTGAGGTGTCAGGTCGCCTTCCTGAAGGAGCTTGAGTGACTCTGCCCAGTCGAGGGTCTCTGCGACGCCAGGCGGTTTGAATAGATCCATCGCTCGGAGTCGCTGCATCGCCTCGGCGAGGGATTTCGCCAGATCGGCCTCGATCCCGGGCACCTTCTTGAGGACGATCGACGCTTCCAAGTCGGGAGATGGGTAGTCAATCCAGTGGTAGATACAGCGTCGTTTTAAGGCGTCGTGGATCTCTCGCGTTCGGTTAGAGGTGAGCACGACGACGGGAGGCACGTCAGCCTTCAGCGTGCCGATCTCGGGGATGGAAACCTGGAAATCAGACAGCAACTCGAGGAGAAAGGCCTCGAACTCCTCGTCAGCCCGGTCGAGCTCGTCGATGAGCAATACGGGACGGCCGCCGTCGGCGGTGGCTTCGATCGCCTGGAGGAGGGGGCGAGCGATGAGAAACTCCCGACTCATGATGTCCCTTGCCGTTGCGTCGTGGCCCTCTCCTCTTGCCTCCAGCAAACGGATCTCCATCATCTGCCTGGCATAGTCCCATTCGTAGAGGGCCTGTCCCACGTCGAGGCCTTCGTAACATTGAAGTCTGATCAGTTCGCGGCCGGTCATTCTGGCGAGAACCTTGGCTACTTCGGTCTTGCCAACGCCAGCTTCACCTTCGAGGAAAAGGGGTCGGCCCAGTTGCAGCGCAAGGTGGATTGCGACAGTCAAGTCGTCGGCAGCGAGATAGCTCTGCTCGTCGAGCCGTGTTGCTAGGTCTTCGATAGATGATGGGATCACGGCACCAGCCTAAGTGTTGTTTATCGCTCGAGTAGCTGGACGTCGTTTCCGTCGGGGTCTTGGAAGGTGATGAAGCGGGAGATGCCTGTGTCGGTGATCTCGGAGTCGCTTGGTGCAATTGCCAGGCCGGCGAGGCGTTCGATTTCCTTGTCTAAGTCGTCGACCCTGAACGCAATCGCACCGGTTGATGGGCCTTTGGCCCGAACACCCTCATGGAGGGCGAAGTGAGTGTCGCCGTCGACGATCATCGTTTGCCATCCCCTGTAGCGGGGTCCTGCCTCGACTCCGAACTGCGCATACCACCCGGCCGACTCGGTGGCGTCGGTGACCCAGACAAACACGGTGTCCACTTGGAATACCATGGGTCTTAATCTACGGCCCTGATGTTCGACACGCTCACCCAGAGGTTCGAGGTCGTCTTCTCCGGTTTGCGGGGGAAAGGAAAGCTGTCCGAAAAGGACATCGACCAGGCTTTGCGCGAAGTGCGTCTGGCGCTGCTCGAAGCAGATGTCAACGTCGCAGTGGTCCGATCGTTCTTGGCGAGGGTCAAAGAGCGCGCCATCAGCGAGGATGTCTCCAAGTCCATTACCCCGGGGCAACAGGTCATCAAGATTGTCCATGAGGAGTTGACCAACACCCTTGGCAGCGAGACCGCCGAGCTGGTGAAGACGTCGCCACCTTTGGTCATCCTCATGGTGGGTCTTCAAGGGTCGGGTAAGACAACGACGTCTGGGAAACTAGCCAAGCTGCTGCACAGTCAGGGCAAGAAACCACTATTGGTAGCGGCCGACCTACAGCGACCTGCTGCGATTGATCAGCTCGAGACACTGGGGCGTCGGATCAGCGTCCCGGTCTACGTTGACCGAAAGGTCAAGGCCCCCAAAGTGGTAAAGGCTGCTCTCAAAGAAGCCTCGACCAGTGGGCGCGATGTTGTGATAGTCGATACCGCGGGACGACTCCAGATTGACGACGTTCTCATGAAAGAGTTGGCGTCGGTTCGAAAGAACTCAGAGGCCGACGAGGTGTTGCTCGTGGTCGATGCAATGACAGGTCAGGACGCCGTCAACGTGGCTTCCGGGTTCCAAGACCAAATCGGAATCACCGGCGTGGTCTTATCGAAACTCGACGGTGACGCCCGGGGAGGCGCCGCCATTTCGGTTGGGGAGGTAACCGGAGCCCCGATCAAATTCGCCGGTGTGGGAGAGGGTCTGGACGCGCTCGAAGCGTTCCACCCGGAGAGGATGGCGTCGCGGATTCTCGGAATGGGTGACGTTCTGACTCTTATCGAGAGGGCCGAATCAGCATTTGATGAAGAACAGGCAGAACAGACCGCAGCCAAGCTTCAGAAGGGAGAATTCACTCTCGAGGACTTCCTCGAGCAGTTTCAGGCTATGAAGTCGATGGGGCCTCTACAGGACATCCTTGCTATGCTCCCTGGCTCCGGTTCGCTCCTCCGTGAGGTCGATGTCGATGATCGCGATCTCAAGAGGGTCGAGGCAATCATCCAGTCGATGACCCCCGAAGAGCGCCGGAATCCCAAGATCATCGGTGGGAGCCGAAAGCGGCGAATCGCGTCCGGATCGGGCCAAAGGCCCCAGGACGTGAATCGGTTGCTGAAGCAATTCACCGATACACAACGCATGATGAAGACGCTGGCCGGTAGTAAGGGAACACCATCCCTGGATGCCTTGATGAGCGGTCGGCAAAAGAGGTGAATAGATGTCTGTCAGGTTGAGACTGATGCGGATGGGCAAGAAGAAGCAGCCCATGTACCGCGTTGTTGCAGTGGACCAGCGCGCTCCGCGCGATGGTCGCTACATCGAGCAAATAGGGCGCTACGAGCCGCTTCACGACCCCTCGATCGTCGAGATCGACAACGATAAGGCGCTTGCCTGGCTGGCCAAGGGCGCTCAGCCCAGTGAGACCGTTGAGAAGCTCCTGAATATTTCAGGTGCGATGAACACGATCAAGATCCAGAGTGGCGGCATCCATGTCGTCGCGCCTTCGGCTGACGCCGAAGCCGTTGGAGATTCTGACGAATCTCCTGTTGTGGTCGAGGAGGAATAGGTTTGGCACAAGGCGATATTGTCGAGCGGGTTGTCAGCTACGTGGTCAAGAGCATCGTTGACGACCCCGAAGAAGTTGTTGTGACCGTCGTGGAGCAAGGACCCAACGAGGTTGTTGCGGAGGTTCGCACGGCCAAAGGTGACATGGGTCGTGTCATCGGACGCCGTGGCCGTGTGGCCAAAGCGATCCGGGCTGCAGCAGGTGCCGCCGGTGAAGAAGAGGGGATCTCAGCTGGGGTCGAGTTCCTCGACTGAGCGTCCTGCCTCCGAGGCAGGACGTTTGAGCCGTTCCGACGGCTCTGAACATCCTTCGGTTCGTGCTGGCCGTCTTGGCCGACCCCACGGACTGAACGGGTTTCTCGGGTTATATGTCGATCCCGAGGATCTTGTCCATTTCGAGACGGGCTCCACCGTCTACATCAAGGACACGCCTTACATAGTCCGTACGATCCGCCGCGCTGACAAAGGCCACCAAGTCGTCTTCGAAAATGTCGCTTCTCGAGAGGAGGCCGACGCAATCCGCAACGAGGACGTATTTGTCTTTGACCGCCGCACCTTGAAAGAACACGAGTTCTGGCCCGACGATCTCGTGGGTCTGGAAGTTCGACCCGGGGGAGGCAAGGTGGTGGCTGTGAATCATGGCCCTGCCCAAGACCGATTGGTGATCGAGCGCGACGGGGTGCGCTTTGAAGTCCCGTTTGTCGATGCGCTTGTACCTGTTGTGGATGTTGACGGTGGTTTCGTCGAGACGGCTGAGATCGAAGGCCTCACTGAACCGTCAAGCTGATGGTCACGCCTTCCAATCCACCGTCTTCTTGATTCTCGTCGCCGACGAACAGGGACATGTTGCCTGGTGGGAGAACCATTGCTGCTCTGAATTCTCCCCATGTTCTTTCGCTGTCGGCTGCTGTGGTGAACTCTTCCGCAACCACCTGATCACCAGAGGTGGCGATCAGCAGGACATTGGATTCAAATGTCCGTCCGTAGCCCTCGACTGAAACTGGAGGAGTCAAGGTCGAGCCATCCGCCGGGGTCACAACCACAGTGGAGTCGGAAAGAGCCGCCGAAGTTGGATAGTCGACGATGCCGGGCTGAAGATCGAGGGCCAGTTGGGCAGGCGAGGACACGACCGTGACACGAGCCTGTGCCGGGGCCGCGAGGTGGATGTCGATGAACATGCCTCCGTCCAGGGCGGTTACCACATAAAGCCGTTCCACCATCGGCGTCTCTACAAGTTGATCGGTGATCACTGTCTCCGTGGTGTCGAGCGACATTCTGATTATGGGTAGGTCGTCGATGTAGCCAACCGAAACGCTCGGCGGCGTAGTCGCCGGCGCCCCTTCGGGAGTTTCAAAGGAAATGGTGAAGGTTTCGCACGCTTCCCCGGCTGTCCACGTGATGAGCCCAATCGTGTCGGCGTCAGATGACGACTGCTCGATTGTGTCCACGTGCCCGCCTTCCGTGAATTCGCCATTCTCGGGACAGCCGGCGACGAGAGGGAGAGTTGTCGATGGAGCGGTGCTGGGCGCGGAGCTTTGTGCGGTGGTGGACGTCGGCTCAACACCGGCCTGTGGACTGCAAGCGACGACTGTCAGCACGATTACTGGGACAACTCTCCACACCCTCATGTCTGAAAGAGTAAGACCAACCACTAAGTTTGCAGACGTTCGCACACGAGGAAGTTGTAATGCCCGATGCAGTAATCGTTGCCACGGCCCGGACTCCGATTGGGAGGGCGTACAAAGGGTCATTGATCGAAACCAGGGCCGATGACCTTGCCGGGTTTGCCATCAACGCCCTTATGGAGAAGGTGCCGGATGTGCCACGTGACTCCGTAGTCGACGTCATGGTCGGCTGTGGGCTCACCCACCATGAGCAAGGCTTCAACATGGCCCGCCCCGCTGCGTTGCTCGGTGGCATGCCCGACTCGGTCCCCGCGACCACCGTCAACCGTTTCTGTGCCTCGTCTCTTCAAACCATCCGGATGGCTTTTCACGCCATCAAACAAGGTGAAGGCGACACCTACGTGGCTGCTGGATCCGAGTCGGTGAGTCGAACCTATGGAAAGGCCTTCGACAGCGACGACCTCAATCCGCGCTTCACTGACAACAGCAGGGACGACTTCATCAACAACGTCTATATCCCCATGGGCAACACTGCCGAGAATGTGGCGAAGAGATATGGAGTGACTCGAGGGCGGATGGACGAATTCGCAAAACGATCACAAGACCTTGCTGTTGAGTCCCAGAAGAACGGGTTCTTCGATTGGGAGATAACACCTATTGAAGTCCCCGACGGGCGCATGATCCGCGATGACGATGGTCCCCGTCCGAACACGACGCTGGAGAAGTTGGCAAGTCTTCCGCCGGTATTTGATCCGGAGGGCTTGGTCACCGCGGGCAACTCATGTCCTCTCAATGACGGTGCCGCCGCAGTGCTGGTCATGTCGGATGAGAAGGCCGCCGACCTGGGTCTTGAGCCGTTGGCTCGGATCGTGGCTTCGTCGGTTGCTGGATTGGAGCCGGAGTACATGGGGATGGGCCCGGTCTTTGCGGTGCGCAAGGTGATGGAGCAGTCAGGAATGACTCTCGACGACATCGACGTGGTCGAGCTCAACGAGGCGTTCGCCGCCCAGGTGTTGGCGTCCGCGGACGAACTGGGCATCGACATGGACAAACTCAACCCACACGGCGGAGCAATCGCCCTCGGGCACCCGTTTGGGATGACCGGTGCCCGGATCATGGGCACTTTGCTCAACGACCTCCGAACTCTTGACGGTACCTACGGGCTGGAGACGATGTGTGTTGGCGGCGGTCAGGGCATGGCCATGATCGTGGAGCGTCTCAACTAGCGATCACCCGGGTCGCGGGCGGTCACGAAATCGGGCTGCGCCTGGTCTCGTGGTACGGTCGAGCAGCGAATACGGAACCGGCCGGCTTCGCATGTGCGCGCAGGCTGCCTGCGGATCGATCCTTTCTCCGCTCTTTGGCATTGTGACCAGTACATCTCGGCACCCCGCCATGACGGGAACATCGATGGCTCCGGCCGCGATCTAGGAGATCTTGTCGTAATGAGTTCTGTTGTGAGTGTGAAGAAATCCCCGACGCGTCCGCCTCACCTGACCACATATGCGAGACCTATCACGACTGCCCTTCTGTTGGCCGCCGGAGCCGGCAACCGTCTAGGGAACGGCTCCCCAAAGTGCCTTACTGATGTGTCGGGAACACCGATTCTTGGGCGCCTCGTCTCGTCGTTGGTCAAGAACGGTTTCGAGCGTCTCGTCGTCATCGTGGGATACCGCGGTCATCAGATCAAGGACTATCTGGACGTTCACTCCTCCGGATTGGACATTCACTACATCGAAAGCCGTCGATATAGGTCAACGAACAACATCTACTCACTGTGGTTGGCGCGCAACTACATGAGGGAGCCCTTCGCACTCATTGAGTCCGATCTCGTATTCGACTCACGTCTACTCACATCCTTGCGTTCCAGCGATCGGATCGCCTTGGCCGAATTCCGCTCGCACATGCGTGGGACGACAGTGTCAGTAGACGCATCCGGCATGGTTGCTTCCTTCAACGTGGGAGGACTCGACGGTCCTCGTCTTCCCAACAAGACCATCAACATCTACAGCTTGTCGATGTCAACATGGCACGAAGTCACTCGGCGACTCGAGCTGCGAGTCGCGGCCGGAAGAGTTCACGATTATTACGAGTCTGTGTTTGGGGAAATGGCTGCTGAAGCTGCTCTGCCCCTGCAGGCGGTCTGGTTCGACGATGGTCGTTGGAGCGAAATCGATACCCCGGAGGATCTGCATTCTGCCCGGGAGCTCTTTTCTGAACCGGAGTTTGCCAAAGGGGCCTGATGCCTGGGACGGCTAAACGCTGGGCGAGTGGGGTATATCGCAATCTCCCAAACATCGTTTCGGTGCTCGGAGTATTGCCACTCTCCCTTCTTCTCCTGGATGACGGGTTTTCATACCTGCCAGCGCTGATCGTCTACAACAACTTCATGGACGACTTGGATGGCATCCTGGCAAGAGAGCTCCATCTTTCCAGTGACTTCGGTGCCCGATTGGACAACTTGGCCGATGCAGTCTCACACATCCTCGTCTCGTTGGTGGTGGGTGCCCACTACGGCGGAATCGTTCTTGTGTTCAGTGCTGTCGCAGCTGTGGCCATTCTCATACGCGTCGTACAGCGGCTCGACCCATCGGCCGTTTATGGCACAGGTACTCCGACGAATGAGCTGATGCGTCATTTGCTGTTGCTTGTGGTTCTCCAGAATGAGTTGGATCTCGACATTACGGCCTATCTTGTGGCGGTATTCGCCGTCAACGCAGTGACAATGCTTGTTCCGTTCTCGATGCCGCACCTCATTCGAGCAAGAACCAAGTCAGTTATTGCAATCGTGGCGGTGAATCTCGCTCTTGCCACGGCCTGGTTGGCTCCAGCGGCGGCGCCTTTCATTGCGGCAGCCTTCTTCGGCACGTACCTGTATTCGTTTCTCGTGCAAGGTGTCTCATGGGCTCGAAGTGAGCCTTCCGCGGGAACACCCGCCTAACCCGGGCGTTAAGTGCGGGCTAGGCGATGACCGTCGAGCAGTTTCCGAAACCCCCCGACTTCGCGCCGCACCACGCTTTTCTGGCATTCACCTGGGGTGCAATCGCGCTCCGCATGGCGGGGTTTCTCATGTCTTCTGACAGGGTGGTCGTCCACTGGTGGTGTAGATATGGCCAAGTGGGCTGGTCCACTGGGCCCGGTCTAGATCGAACATACGTTCTATAATACGGACTACGCCTGACAGATTCCAGGGTGTTGTGATGCCATACTTCCGCACCCGAAGTCGAGAGGGCTAAATGTTCGAATTTGTTTGTGATCACATGGTGCCAGGTTGTACCCACAAGGACCATGACGAAAAACAGCAAGAGTTGTTGGATCGTGCGGTAAGCCACCTCAAGGAACACCACAATCTCGACTACCACGATGGGCCATTGGCTGAGAGTCTGAAGAGAACCGGGATCCAATTCATCCGACCGGCGTAGGACCTGCCAAAGGAATCGGCCCGTGAAGATCAACGTCGTCACCATGTTCCCCGAGTTCTTCGACGGACCTCTTCAAGTCTCGATCGTGGCAAGGGGGATCGATGACGGTGCTTTGGAAGTCGAACTGAACAATCTCCGTGACCATGGGTTGGGGAGACATCGGCAGCTTGACGACACCCCATTCGGTGGAGGCCCAGGAATGGTGATGATGGTCGAGCCGTTGGCCAAGGCTCTGGAGCCTCTCGAGGGAACTCACCGTGTCCTCTTCACCCCAAGTGGCGTCCCGATGACACAGGTGACTCTTGATGGATGGGCTGAACTCGACGAGATCACTCTGGTGTGTGGCAGATACGAAGGTGTCGACCAGCGGGTGATCGACAATTACATCGACGAAGAAATCAGTCTTGGTGACTACGTGCTGGCAGGGGGAGAGGTGGCGGCAGCAGCTGTCATCGAAGGCATCGCCCGCCTTCTGCCGGGGGTGGTGGGCAACCCGGAATCGACGGAAAAGGAGTCATTCCGTGACGGTTTGCTCGAAGAACCGGTCTACACAAGGCCGGCGGATTACGAAGGTGACATCGTTCCCGAAATACTCTTGAGCGGTGATCACGCCAAGATCGAGGAGTGGCGTCAGGCTCAACGGGTCATGAGGACGAGACAACGTCGTCCCGACCTGGAACAGCACATCTCTTCCGAGAATGGCAATGATTCCGATCCTTGATACAATTCCGAATCCGGGGCACCCGTCTATTCGCCCGGATGTTTCTAGGAGCCTTCCATGAACGATCTTCACGCCGTAGAAAGCGCGTATGTCCGCGACGACATCCCTGAGTTTCGCGCCGGCGACACCGTCAAAGTCCATGTTCGAGTTGTCGAAGCCGGCCGCGAGAGGGTTCAGATATTCGAAGGCGTGGTCATCGCCCGCAACGGCACCTCGTCACGAGCCTCCTTCACTGTTCGCAAGCTGAGCTTTGGTGTCGGAGTCGAGCGTGTGTTCCCGCTCAACGCCCCCATCATCCAGAAGATCGAAGTAACTCGCAAAGGCGACGTTCGACGCTCAAAGCTCTACTACCTACGCGACAGGGTTGGTAAGTCGGCTCGCATCAAGGAGTTGCGCGACTGAGTTCGCCGACTTCGATGGACAACGAACTCACGCAAGATCAACAAGAAACGCCGGCGCCTAAGCGTCGGCGTTCTTTTTGGGCGGAACTGCCCGGCCTTCTCTTCACCGCGCTGGTCATCGCGGTTGTCATCAAGACGTTCCTCGTTCAGCCGTTCTGGATTCCGTCCGAGTCGATGCTTCCGACCATCGAGGTCAACGATCGAGTCATGGTCAACAAACTTGCGTACAACTGGAGCGATCCCGAACGCGGGGACATCGTGGTTTTTCGCGACCCGGCCGAGCCGAAAATCGAAGAGTCATTGCCCGAGGCCGTGATCCGCTCGGTCCTCGAGGCGATTGGAATACGCACACGCGGTCGCGACGACTTGATCAAACGTGTAATCGGGTTGCCGGGGCAGACGCTGATGATTGAGAACGGAAAGATGGTTGTAGACGGTGTGCTGATTGCCGAGCCCTACCTCGCGCCTGACACGATCATGAATGACGAAGGCCCCTTTGTCGTCGGTCCCAACCAGGTCTTTGTGATGGGGGACAACAGACAGTTCAGTTTCGACAGTCGAAGATTCGGACCTATCGAATACGAGGCATTGGTGGGGCGTGCCTTTGTCACGATCTGGCCCCTGTCCAATTTCGGTGGGCTTTAGCGCGCTGTCTGAGACAACCCTGGCTATTGACGGTCTGAACCAGTAAGTGTTAATTCGGGCGGGGGCATATCATCGCCAGGTCCGTTTGTATGAGGAGACGATGGAAGAGGATCTCGAGCGTTATGAGTCCGAAGTAGAGCTGAAGCTCTATAAGGAGTATCACGACGTTCTTCCGATGTTCACGTATGTCGTGGAAACCGAACGTCGTTTTTATCTGTGTAACGACGTCGAAGTTCAGGTCCGTGAGGTCAAGGGATCGGTCTTCTTCGAAGTGGAGATGAAAGACGCATGGGTGTGGGACATGTTTCGTCCAGCCCGCTTTCTCGAGCATGTCCAAGTTCTCACCTTCCGCGACGTCAACGTTGAGGAGCTCGAGAAGGCTGAGCTCAGTCTCTGAGCGATAAGCGCCGTTCGCTGGGGAAAGCTGGAGAGATGATCGGCGCCTGGTTTCTGACTTCACATGGACTCACGGTCACCCATAGAAACGTCAACGTCGACAGGGGTGAAGTCGATCTCGTCGCATGGGACGGTGATCAACGGGTGGTTACCGAAGTCAGGTCAGTGAGTTTTTCAGTCGATCCAATCGACGCCATCCACGCAGCCAAACGTCGACGCGTCGCAGGGCTTGCGGCCAGAATCGGTGTCACACGGGTGGACTATCTCGGCGTGGGTTTCACCGACGCCTACATCGACTTTCATTGGGTACCGGGGTCTTCAAGCACATGAGTCCGGGAATGCCGGCCATCTCGGTCAAAGGTCTCCGCAAGACCTACAAGAAGACTGAAGCGCTCCGTGGCCTGAGTTTTGAGATTCCGAGCGGTCAGGTAACCGGGTTTCTCGGGCCAAATGGTGCTGGCAAGACCACAACTTTTCGAGCTTTGCTTGGTCTTACGAAGCCGGATGAAGGCGATATAGACGTTCTTGGGATGGAAGTGCCGGGCGATCTCTCCAAGATCACCAAGCGGGTTGGATGCATCATCGAAGAGCCAGGGCTGATCAAAGCGCACAGTGGTCGTGTCAACCTGAGAATCGCAGCAGACACGCTTGGTTTCGGTCACGACCGGATCGACGAGATGCTCGAGTTCGTGAGTCTCTCCGCCGATGCCAATCGTCGCGCCGAGGAGTACTCCAAGGGCATGAGACAACGTCTCGCCCTTGCCGCGGCCATGCTCGGCGACCCGGAGTTGCTTCTTCTCGATGAACCGCTGGACGGTCTCGACCCCGCCGGTCAACACGTCTTTCGCGCCCGGCTCAGGGCCCTGGCCGACGAAGGCAAAACGGTGGTCGTGTCCAGTCACGATCTCGCCGATATCGAAGCATTGGCTGACTACGTGGTAGTGGTCGACAAAGGAGAGCTGGTCTCCAAAGGCCCACTTGACGAGCTATTGGGAGAGGGCGCAACCCTGGTTGTTGTCGACGAAGGGCAGCGAGCGATGGACGCTCTCACCGCGGCAGGGTTCGAATCCCAATTCGATAACGACGGTCTTGTTGTCGATTCCGTCGACGGATCTGGCATCGTCAGGGCGCTCTCGGGGGTGGGGATCTATCCGAGTGAAGTGCGATCGACTCGGAGCAGTCTCGAATCGGTCTTCCTCGGTATTACCGGCGAGGGGAGCGTATGAGCCTCGTTCACGCCGAGTACCTCAAGGTCGGTCGTCGCAAGTTGTTTCCGATCATGCTTGGAGTGCTCGCATTCGTGATGGGGCTCATCGCGGTGCTTTTGTACGTGTTGCTGCCGGCTCTTCCCGAGGTAGCCGGGGGCGACGCTCCGCTCCCGCAGCGCCCAGAAGCCTTCATCTTCGGTGCTCAACAAGTAGCCGGTCAGGCCTGGTGGTTTGCTGTGATCTTGGCCACGGCGGTGTTGGGTGGCGAGGTTGCCAGCACGGTTTGGGCGACATCATTGACACGTGATTCGCGCAAGCTGAACCATATCTCGGCGAGGTTCTTGGTGTTCACGGTCGCTTCGTGGATTGCTTTTCTTGTTGGGACCGCAGTTTGGGCTCTGATCATCTGGGTGGCAGCCGAGGGAAGCGGCTCACCGGATTTGTCCGAATGGGTTGGTCTGCTTTGGAAGTTCCTTGTGATTGCCGGTGCCTGGACGTCGATCGGCCTCGGCGCGGTGGCAATGACACGTTCAATTCCGGTAGCCATGGGAATCGCCTTGGGGATCTCCTTTGTCGACAGCATCGTTGCCCCGTTCGTCGACTTCTACGAGAAGATCTCCTTGACAGCCGCCTCCAACGGCATTTTCGACGTCGCCGGTGATGGTCCGTTCGCCGGCTTCATCCCCGGCGGAGACATGTCACTGACACACGCTCTCAGTGTGATGATTGGGTGGACACTTGTCGGTCTCCTCCTCACCGTGTGGGGTCTTCAGCGTCGAGACGCCTGAGTCCCCAGCTGTCTTCGCAACTCTTTGTGCCAACAACCGTGATGCCAGTGGCGTCTCATATCGACAGCGTCGTCAGGGATCACCACCAGATGGAAGGTTCCGGGGGGAATCGTGCCCTGACAACCGGGGCACAGGTATTCCTTGCGTGCCTGATAGGGCTGGACGGGATTGACCGTTACGTCGAGAACAGTGCCCATGCGATGAGTGCCAGTGTCACACCTACGGCGAGTACGACCATGGCGACGTCGAGGGCCGAGTGGCCCTGGGGGCGGAACGGGTTGAATCCCATGTCCGAAACGGTAACCGTCTGTTCAGCCTGTCTACCGTCACCGATGTGACATGGTTGCGAACCGAAGATGAGGGACAGATCCGCTGGCTCACCCTCGATCGGCCGGAGAGTAAGAACGCCATCCCGTTTGATGGATTCCCAACCCTGCGGGACGCATTCGTCGACTTTGAAGGATCCAGTCAACGCGTATTGATTGTCTCTGGTGGCAGTGGGGCGTTTTGCGCAGGTGCCGATCTTGATCCTGAAGCCCAAGAGGACATGACTTCGGTTGTCGACCGACACCAGCGGATGAAGGTCATTGAGGAAGCGGCCACCGCCCTTCATCGAGTCACTAAGCCGACCATTGCCGCTGTTGATGGATACGCAGTTGGTGCCGGAATGAACCTTGCGTTGGGGTGCGACCTCGTGATCGTGGCCGAGAGCGCTTTGTTCTCCGAGATCTTTGTGAAACGAGGGTTGACTGTGGATTTCGGAGGCACCTGGTTGTTGCCGCGTTTGGTCGGGCTTCAGCGTGCCAAAGAGTTGGCGTTGTCGGGTCGGATGGTTGGAGCTGATGAGGCTGTCAAAATTGGGCTTGCCCTCGAAGTGGTGTCAACCGATCTGCTGCATGAGCGGGCCAAGGACCTGGCCGAGAGTCTGCTCGCCGGGGGACCAGTAGGGCAGATGTTTTCCAAACAGGCGTTGGACGCATCGTTTGAAATGAGCTTCTCTGAGGCGATCAGCTGGGAAGGCCAGTCACAGTCCATAGCCTTCGGCACGGAGGATTCAACTGAAGGCATCGCGGCGTTTCTGGAGAAGCGCGAGCCCGATTGGAAAGGTCGTTAACGGCGACTACTCCGCACCGATGTCCTCATTCCAGAGGTCAGGCCGGGTGTCGATGAAATTAGTCATGAGGTCGAAACATCGCTGATCGTCGAACACCTCAACCTGGACGCCCCGCGAACGGAGATGACTCTCGGCTCCTATGAATGTCGTGTTCTCACCGATAACGACTTTCGGGATGCCATAGAGAAGGATGGCCCCAGAGCACATGTCACAAGGTGACAACGTGGTGTAGATGATTGAGCGCTTATAGGTTGCGGCCGACAGTCGTCCGGCGTTCTCGAGGGCGTCCATCTCGGCATGGAGAGTTGCCGAGCTCTTCTGGATGCGTTGGTTGTGACCCCGGCCCACAATTACGCCATCAACCATGATCGCCGACCCAATGGGAATTCCCCCGTCTGCCAAGCCGATTTCGGCCTCTTCTATCGCGCTCTCGAGCCCAGGGTTATTCATGATGTGAGCCTAAGGATGTCGCTCTAGCCTTGGGCGATGACACGAATGGCCATCTCCGGGCCGTCGACGTTGGTGACCGACGCCGGGGCGCATATCGCTGAGGCGGGTGGTTCAGTAGTCGACGTCGCAATTGTCGCCGCACTTGTCGCGACCTGCACCGAGCCTGGCATCTGCTCCCCTGGAGGCGGAGGGTTTCTAGTCATCGACGTTCCTGGGTCTGAGCCGGTCGTGGTGGACGGATACATGGCGTACCCGGGTCTGGGATTCTCGGGAAAGAAGAAGGTCGACGAAGTCTCGATGTCATATGGAGGTGGTGTTACCACCCTGACCGGGCCGGCCACCATTGGTGTCCCAGGCGCTTTCGCGGGGTACGGAATTGCCCACGACCGATACGGATCCATTCCATGGCGTGAAATCATGGAGGTTGCGGCGACGACAGTTGAGAGTGGTTTTCCACTGAGTCAGGCCGCCTACGACTATCTCATCCACGCGGGGCGTCCCATTTTCTGGAGTGACGACGCATCGCGGAAGGCAGTCTTTGATGGTGAGCGACTCAAGAACGCAGGCGAGATGGTCGAGTTCGCCGGTCTTGCCGCAACCCTTCGCTACATAGGCAAGGAGGGCGCATCGGTCATGTACACAGGGGACCTGGGCAAAGCGGTGGCGTCAGACCTGGCGGAGCGCGGAAGCGATCTCACCCGCCAAGACCTTGCTCAGTACCAACCGATCGTACGACGCCCTTTGGCCTTGAGCTATCGAAGGTGGGACCTCAATATCAATCCACCACCGGCCGTCGGCGGTGTCACAGTGGCCCTTGGCCTCGGAGCGATCAGTGAAGTTGACGATCCCGGTCCCGGTGAGTGGGCGGTCGCGTTGACGGGTGCGTTTGAGAGTCGGACCCATGATCTCCAACCCGGCCCAGGATTTGATGACGCTGCCATGAGCGCCTTGATAAGCGTTGGGATGAGGTCTCCCTCGACAATCAGCATCGCGGCCGTTGATGAGGACGGCGGCGCAGTAGCTGCGTCGTTCTCGGCCGGCTATGGCTCGGGCGTGGTCCCTGCGGCCACCGGGATGCTGATGAATAACGCGGTCGGTGAGATCGAGCTGACCGGGTCCGGACCAGGCGACTCCGGAGCAAGGATGATGTCGAATATGGCGCCAATGGTGGCGAGAAAAGGGACTGATGTGGTGGCCCTGGGTAGCCCCGGCGCAGATCGAATCACCAGCGCCCTCGTGGCGACGGTGGCGGCGCTCGGCAACGGAATGCAGCTCCGCGAGGCCATCGAACATCCGCGGGTACACCCCGAGTTTGGGGATTGGGGTGTGAGGATTGCGACGGAGCCAGGGATTGACACAACGACAATCCTGCATCCGACTCGACGATTCGATTCCCAGCATATGTACTTCGGCGGTGTGAATGGTGCAGCTCTGGAAAGTGGTTATCTCCACGGCCATGCCGACAGTCGGCGCACCGGGTCTGCAATAACGACCCCCTAGATCTGGGCCAGTCGTGCCCGTAGCTTCCCAAGGAGATGAATTCAGCGACCATGTCGGTTGCGCTGGTCGGGGGAGACGTGAGGCGAGTTCAGGTCGAGGTTCACGTCGGCCGACCGCAGGAGTCGTTCAAGCTGACCGGGCTGCCGGACACCGCGGTGCGGGAGGCGAAGGATCGGGTGAGGGCCGCGGTGGTCTCGTCCGGAGCGAAATTCCCCAACAGGACCGTCACCGTCAACCTGAGTCCGGCAGCACTACCCAAGGGCGGCTCTGAGTACGACCTTCCGATAGCGCTCGGCGTGCTCGCCGCATCCGGAGAGATCCCGAGTCCACGTGATGTGATCGTTGTCGGAGAACTGGCGTTGGACGGGATGGTTCGCTCGAGTACCAGCGGACTGGCCGCGGGTGTCCTTTCCGCGCGGCTTGGTTTTCCATGCCTTGTCCCAACGTCGAGTGCCGACCAGGCCGCGTCAGTGCCCGATGCTCTGGTCTATCCGGTGGCATCACTCGCTGAAGCAGTGGAGCAACTCAGGATGGGTCTCAATGGTGAGCCGGCGAAACCGAGCATCCGGCCCGATCCTGTGCACGCAACAGGTGATCTGGCCGAAGTCCGCGGCCAGCCGATGGCTCGGCGCGCAACCGAGGTCGCTGCAACGGGTGGGCACCACGTTCTGTTTCATGGTCCTCCTGGTGGTGGGAAGACGATGCTTGCCCGCAGGCTCGCGGGACTCCTGGCGCCTTTGACCGAGATGGAAGCAGTTGAGGTGGGCTTGGTCCACGCCGCAGCCGGTCTGAATCGCGGCATCAAGCTCGATCGCCCCATCCGTTCACCACATCACACTGCGTCCCGGGCGGCTCTCGTCGGTGGCGGCAGTGGTGTGCCTGTTCCGGGCGAAGTTTCACTGGCGAACCATGGCTTGCTGTTTCTCGACGAACTGGCCGAGTTTCCACGAAGTCATCTCGACACGCTCCGACAGCCTATGGAGGACGGTTCGGTCACCATCGCCCGCCGGGGTATGTCGGTCGAGTTTCCTTCTTCTTTTCAGCTCGTGGCGGCGACCAATCCATGTCCGTGCGGTTTCACCGGAGATGACCGAAAGCCGTGCCAGTGCCCACCGGCGACGGTGTCTCGGTATCGACAGCGTGTGTCCGGCCCGTTGCTCGACAGGATCGATCTGGTGGTGAAGGTGGGTCGGGTCGATTCTGTCGAGATGACAGCCGAGGACACCGAGTCGTCGTCAGCGATACGAAAACGAGTGATGGCGGCCGTCGAGTTTCGCTCGAGGCGAGCCGATCTCGTCAGTAAGTCCGCCAACCGGCTGGTGCTAAAGGCACTCGACTCTGCGTTGATCACAGCTCGGGGCGTCGAGCGGGCCAAGCGGGTCGCACGGACTATCGCCGACCTGGCGTTGGTCGAGGAGGTGTCACAGGACCACGTTGCCGAGGCGATGGTTCTGCGTGGGGAGTGGTGACCACGCCGAAGATGGTTCAGGCGCGAAGTCCCGGGTACCCGGAGGGTCTTGCCGATCTCGAGGATCCACCACCCCTCTATCTGATAGGTGACCTTCGCTCGGCGCCGGGCGTGGCGGTGGTGGGGACACGTCGATGCACACGATATGGAATCGACCTGGCTGAGCGATTTGGACGGGTGATCTCTGGTTCGGGATGGAGTGTTGTGAGTGGCTTGGCTCGAGGGATCGACGCGGCTGCGCATCGGGGATGTCTTGCTGTCGGGGGTCACGCTGTGGCTGTGCTCGGTTCAGGTATCGACGTCTGTTATCCCAGGGAAAACCGTCCTATCTATGACGGAATTCTGGATTCCGCTGGAGCGATTGTGTCGGAGTACGCCCCAGGCACCCCACCAGATCGGTGGCGGTTTCCCGCGCGCAACCGGATCATCGCCGCGATGTCGTCTGCTGTAGTGGTTGTGGAGGCCGCGCGAATTGGAGGGGCATTGATAACTGCTCGGCTCGCAGCTGAGATCGGGCGCCCCGTATTTGTCGTTCCCGGCGATGTGGACCGTCCGGCATCAGAGGGATGCAACATGCTCATTCGTGACGGTGCCCATCCTGTGTTGGGAGCCAGCGACCTGATCGAGGAATTGGGGTTGATCATCGGACCGCCAGAACCTTCAACCTCGGCCGCAGCTGTCGACATACCCCAGTCGGGGCTGACAGTGGACCAGCTGACCGAGCATTGGTCGCTGTCTGTGTCGGACACGTTGGCCCGAGTCGGAAAACTCGAGATCGAGGGTTTGATCCGGATGTCGGGTGACCGTGTGATCCCCGGATAGACACGACTTAGCTCATAGCATCGTGGGGTGGAAATGCCCGACATCCCGGTGTGGGCCAAGCCGCAGGTTATGGCTTACCTTCAGCGTCTGACTGACCAGCGTGGTCTGTCAGTGCACACGGTCGATGCTTATCGACGCGACCTGGCTCAGTTCTTCGACTACTGCGACCGCGCTGGTATCAACTCGATCTCTGACGTCGAACGCCGTCATTGCCGGCGTTATCTGGCCTTTCTCGATACACGCTTGTATTCGCGTCGATCGATGTCGCGGAAATCATCTTCAGTCAGATCGTATTACGGCGATGCGGTGAGACGCGAAATAGTCGAGGTCAACCCTTTCGACGGTGTGACAAGGCCGAAGTTGGACCGACCGCTACCCCATGCTCTCCCGGCAAGGACGGTCAGTCACGCAATCGAGATGATCGACACGTCGACCCCGGTTGGCCTACGGGACCGGGCTTTGGTGGAGACTCTCTACGCGACCGGCCTGCGAATCTCCGAACTTGCGTCGTTGAACGTCGACGACGCTGGAGACGACACCATCACGGTTGTCGGCAAAGGCAACAAGACCCGACGTGTGCCGATCGGCCGACCAGCACAGGACGCGATGGGTGTCTATCTCGCTGACGGACGGGGAGCGCTGGCGACAGGCGCCGCCGGTGATGCCCTGTGGGTAGGCGTTCGCGGCAGGCGGCTCGATCCAAGAGGCATAAGAAGGGTTGTCTCGGCCAGGGTCGCCACCTTCCCCCACGCCCTGCGACACAGTTTCGCTACCCATTTACTCGAAGGTGGTGCAGACTTACGCACCGTGCAGGATCTTCTGGGACATACCGATCTGGCGACAACCCAGATCTACACTGCCGTCACCCGAAAGCATTTGAGAGGAACATATGACCGAAGCCACCCACGAGCCTGAGAAAACTCAGGTCGAGGGGCTTTGGGAGACCTTCAAGGCCTCCGGCGACGCTGACACCCGCGAACGCCTCATCCTCCACTATTCACCATTGGTGAAATACGTGGCCGGTCGGGTGGGTGCTGGTCTTCCCCGTTCGGTAGACCAGAACGATCTCGCCAGCTACGGCCTGTTTGGCCTCATCGATGCCATCGACAAGTTTGAGCCCGATCGAGGTTTCAAATTTGAGACCTATGCGATCAATCGAATCAAGGGAGCAATCCTCGACGAACTGCGAGCCCTGGATTGGGTGCCCCGGTCGGTTAGGTCGCGCGCTCGGCGAATTGAGACAGCGGTTGTCGAACTTGAACACTCCCTGCAAAGGACTCCATCAGAGGACGAATTGGCACTCAATCTGGAGATGAAAGTCGACGAGTTGAATGATGCCCTCGCCGAAATCGGGCGGTCGGGGATTGCCGCACTCGACGAGTTCGTGTCCGGAGAGTCACAAACTTCGATGGGGGAGATGCTTGCCGATCCCAGTGGTATCTCACCAGAGGCAGAATTTCAGAGCGAGGAGACTCGTAGGGGGCTGGTCGATGCTATCAACCGGCTTCCTGACAGGGAACGGCTCGTCGTCACCCTCTATTACTACGAAGGCATGACGTTGAACGAGATTGGCGACGTGCTTGGTGTTACCGAATCGCGGGTTTGTCAGATTCATGCCAAGACGATGATGTCGCTGCGTAACCGTCTCGGCGATCCAGCCTGGAGCTAGATCGGGGTCTTGAGTTACCCCTGTGATTCGAGAAGCTGATGGGCTGAAGTGGCGATTCTATCGAGGAGATCATTGAGAGTCTCGACCTCCGTCTCACTGAGGGCTGAATAGATCGTTTGGTCGAGGACCTCTAGGACGCGCGGGACGACGACCGCTAGGGCGTCTTCGCCGGCTTTGGTAAGACTGATTCGCTGAGCTCGACGATCATCAGGGTCAAGCTGACGTTTCACAAGTCCTTGCCTCTCGGCGTTGTCGATCACCCGTGACACATACCCAGCCGACTTGAGGAGTTGCCGGCCAAGGTCGACACCGCGGAGTTGTTGGTCCGATGCGAGGCTGAGTCGCACCAGCAGGTCGAGTGTCGTCGGGTTGTAGTCGGTGTTGGCCACAGCGAGAACATCAATGGCCCGTCCAAGTACATTCTCCGCTTCGAGGAGAAGCCCGCTCGGTCGAAGTCGTTCCTCTATGTCGCGTGATCTCGTTTGCTCTGCCTTTGCCATTGCTGACCTCCAGACAGAGAGGATACTTATCTTGACAATAATTTGCTAGGTTACTAATTTAGTTGCATAGGCAACAAACATCAAAGAGGAAACACGTCATGGAAACCATAAAGACGATTGCTGTGATTGGTGCAACTGGAGCTCAGGGTGGTGGTGTCGTCCGCGCACTACAGGAGCGTGGCGAATTCAAGGTGCGAGCGTTGACACGCAATCCGGATGGCGCCAAGGGACTCGCCGAGGAGGTCGTGGCGGCAGATCTCACCAAGCCCGAGTCATTGGGCCGGGCACTTGAAGGTGTATATGGGGTGTTTGCCAACACCAACTCATTCGGCTCGTCTGACACCGACGAGGTTGCTCAAGGCACCGCAGCCGTTGATGCTGCCAAGGCAGCCGGCGCCAAGCACTACATCTGGTCGACGCTGCCCAACGTCGAAGAAATCTCGGAAGGCAAGTTCAATGTTTCTCACTTCTCAAACAAAGCAAAAGTGAACGAAACGGTCAGGAACGCCGGATTCCGATACTTCACGTTTGTCGAACCACCGTTCTACTTTCAGAATCTGAACTCACCGATATACCCGACACCGCCTGGACCTGATGGGACGCCGACCTGGTCCGTCCCGATGCGGCCAGATGCTCGTGGGATCCACATGGGTGACATCACAGAGCTTGGGAATGTCGTTGCTGGTGCTTTTGAGCAGCCCAGTACCGTTGGAGATGGGAGGTATCTATCTCTGTCGGGTGACCTAATGAGCTGGGACGACATAGTCGCCACACTCGTAAGCCAGGGTCACGACCTGGCGTATTCCCAGGCCACGGAGGACCCCTGGGGGATTCGAGACATGTTTGCCTATTTCGAGGCGCATACTTACTTCGGTCCCGACGCTGAGGAGAAAATCGCCAACGCAAGAGCGGCGTCGACCAAGCCGTTTACCGATTTCGCCACCTGGGCCAAGGCAAACATGGCAGTGGAGGGTGCCAAAGATCAATGAAACCGCGCTAGTCGGCCTCGATCATCCCCAAGGCAAACTCGATTTCTTCGATTGTCTCCGGAACGGCCTCCCGGGCCAAAGCGTCCTCCAGATCACCACGGGCATCCGATCCTCGGGATCTGGCCAGGGCCCACACGGCGTGGGATCTGATCATCGATGAGCGATGACTCATGTGATCCCGAATCGCCGGCAAGGCAGCAGCCTCACCTGAATTTCCCGCCGCTATCAGGATGTTTCGTCTGATGTAACGGGGGTCGCGTCTGGGCACATACCACCAAGAGAATTGGTCGAGCAGTCTGTCGTCATCTGTGGCAAGCAAACCATCGAAATCCAGCGGAGTCGGGCTCGATGACATGTTCACCAGAGTTCGCTGACCCGGTGGACATGATGTGAGACAGTCGTCACATCCATAGATCCGCCGTCCGATGTAGGGACGGATCCAGCGAGGAATCGAACCGGGAGTTTGTAGCCAGGTGGAGATGCACTTGCTGGCGTCGAGGCCTGAAGCAGTGATCGCACCGGTGGGACAGGCGGGGATGCAGGCGTCGCAGGTCCCGCAGTCTCTGATCATTGGACGGGTGGTTTCCAACCCGATGTCAGTCACCAACGATCCGAGCAACATCCACGGACCGTGACCGGGGGTCAGCACCATGGTGCTTTTGCCAATCCAGCCAAGACCGGCTCTGGCCGCGGCAGCCCGATCGACCAGCCGGTTGTCATCGATCAAGGGTTCGGCCCGATGGCCGGCATCGACGACGAGGCCGGCGAGTCGTTCCGCTATTCGGCGCACGGACTGGTAGTGGTCGGAGGTCGCGAAACGGCCGACGACCGCACCGGTGTTCGCGGGAGTGATTGCATCGGATAGGTAGTTGTGGGCAAAAACCACGATGCTTCGGGCCCAGGGGAAGGTCATTTCGACATTGGAGGCAACCACCGGCTCGTCATAGGTGAAATGGAGAGGTCCCGACATGCCCGACGCCCGGTGAGCCCTGAGGGTGACAAGAGCCTCGGGAAAAGGCTCGGCTGTGGTCACTCCAAAGGCAGCGGCACCGAGGCCGATAGCCAAATCGCGAAGGGTCTCCGTGGTTGGGACGACGTGGTCGATTACCCAAGAGTACGGGGCTTCCGTACAATTCGGCCCATCACGCACGCCCGTGAACTCCTCTTTGGTGCCTGCCTCTTTGAAGCAGGTTGAGAGGGTCGCCGCGGCCGCCACGCGGCCATGGAGGCGGGGATCAGATCCAACGGGCGGAGGAAACAACCAGAAGGAGCAATTGTGCCTGAAGTCACAATGAAACAGCTCTTGGAGGCCGGCGTTCATTTTGGGCATCAGACCCGACGCTGGAACCCCAAGATGCGCCCCTACATATACGGGGAACGCAACGGAATCCACATCATCGACCTACGACAGACCGTATCCCAGGTCGCCCAGGCGGTTGACTTCGCCCGAGACCTTGCCATAGAAGGTGGCACCATCCTTTTCGTGGGCACCAAGAAACAGGCCCAAGGGGCCGTCGCCCAGAATGCGATGCGGGCAGGTCAGCCTTATGTCAACTATCGCTGGCTTGGCGGAATGTTGACCAACTTTCGCACTATCCAGAAGCGAGTTTTCTATATGCGCGAGCTTCGTCGCATGGAGGAGACAGGCGAAATGGACAACCTTCTCAAGAAGGAGAGACTTCGTCTTCGTCGTGAGCTGACCAAGCTCGAGGCGAATCTCGGTGGTGTCGCAGAACTCAACAAGCTTCCTGAGGCTGTGTTCATCGTCGATGTCAACACCGAGGCCACAGCAGTAAAGGAAGCCGATCGTCTCGGCCTTCCGATCATCGCCCTTGTCGACTCGAATTCGGACCCGGATGCGATCGACTACATCGTGGCCGGCAACGACGATGCCATTCGGGCCGCCGACCTGATCGCGAGCGCAATCGCCGACGCAATGATCGAGGGCACTGAGATCGCCAAGAAGAAGAAGCCCGCCAAGGCTGAGAGCGAAGAGGCCTGATCTGTGCCCGACTTCACCACTCAGGATATTCAGAAACTGCGTCACGACGCCGGTGTCGGGATGATGGACGCCAAAACGGCATTGACCGACGCCGCCGGTGATCTCGACGTGGCATTCGAACTCCTGCGTGAACGCGGTCACGCAAAAATGGCCAAACGCAGTGATCGTGAAGCCAACGAAGGTGTGATCGGCAGCTACATCCACATCCAGAACGAGCGCCCAACCATGGGCGTTCTCATTGAGCTCGTGTGTGAGACCGATTTTGTTGCCAAAAGCCAGGAGTTTCGGGATACGGCCGACGACATCGCAATGCACGTGAGCTGGGCCAATCCCGAGTGGGTGACTCGTGATGAGGTCGACGAGGCCGAAATGACCAAAGAACGGGATCTGATCGGGCGTCAGGCCAAAGCAGAAGGGAAGCCTGCCGACGTCATTGGACGGATTGTCGATGGCAAAATCAAGTCCTGGTACACGGACAACGTCCTGTATGACCAGACATTCGTCAATACCGAGAAGTACGACGGGACCGTCGGCGATATGGTCGGTGCCCTCGCATCAAAGATGGGCGAGAACATCTCGGTGCGGCGGACTGCCAGGGTGGCAATTGCCGGCTAGGAGGCTACTTGTCTGATTCTACCAACCGACGGGTACTGCTGAAGCTCTCAGGAGAGGCGTTTGCCGATCCTGCCATCGGCTATGGCATTGATCCATTGACGGTACACCGGGTGGCTGAGGAGATCTCTGATGCGCTGCAAGACGGTGTGGAAGTTGCGGTGGTTGTTGGTGGTGGCAACATCTTCCGTGGCGTTTCCCAGGCAGCAAAGGGCATGGACGCGGCCACAGCCGACTACATGGGGATGCTGGCAACAGTTATCAACGCTCTGGCTCTCCGCGACGCCCTCGAGAATGTCGGCGTGGACACCCGTGTTCAAAGCGCCATCACCATGCAGGAACTCGCAGAGCCTTACATTCGACTCCGGGCGATCAGGCATCTGGAGAAGGGTCGGGTTGTCATCTTCGCTGCCGGCACCGGCAACCCGTTCTTCACAACAGACACCACCGCCGCCCTTCGGGCGATCGAGATAGGCGCCGATAGCCTGCTCAAGGCCTCGATGGTCGACGGGATATATGACTCTGACCCGGCACAGAACGAGGACGCCAATCGTTTGACTGAGCTTTCTTACATGGAGTTCATTGCGGGGGAACTCCGGGTGATGGACACCACCGCCGTTACGATGTGCAAAGAGCACGAAGTCCCGATTCACGTCTTCGATATGAATGTCCCTGGCAACATCGTCAAGGCTGTTCGGGGCGATCAAATCGGCACGGTGGTCCACTGAGGAGTGATGGAAGAATGATCAGCGATCTCTTGGTCGAAGCCGAGCGCAAAATGGAGATGGCGGCCGGTCACGTTGCCAATGAGTTTTCAACTGTCCGTACAGGACGTGCCAACCCACAACTCCTTCATCGCATCACCGTTGACTACTACGGAACGCCAACTCCGCTTCAACAGCTGGCGTCGATCGCCGTACCCGAGCCGCGTCTTTTGGTGGTCCAACCTTTTGACAAGTCCACGGTCACTGACATCGGGCGATCGATCCAGAATTCTGACCTTGGCCTAAATCCCACCGATGACGGCACGGTCATCCGAATCGCTTTTCCGCCGCTCACTGAAGAACGTCGCAAGGAACTCATCAAGGTCGTCCACCGTATGGCAGAGGAGGGCCGTGTCGCGGTGAGGAACGTTCGTCGCCACTCCAAAACCGACATGGAGGCCCTACACGGCGAGATCTCCGACGACGACATCCGCCGGGGTGAGGACGAACTTCAGAAAGTTACCGACCAATGGGTCGAGAGGATCGACACTCTCATGGCCAACAAAGAAGAAGAGTTGGCGGAGATCTGATGACTGATCAAGGCCCCAACGAGCCCGAAGATCGTGATTTCAAACGCCCCTGGGAGGCGGGCGACGACGATGACCCAGTTGAGTCGGTAGAGGAAAGCGCCAACGTCGTGCCCCTTCCTGGCTTTGAAGAGCCAAAAAGTGACCCCGAACCCGGCGACGATGTGTTTGCGATTGGGAACCAGTTTGCAGGTGACACTTCGGCCTCAAAGTCAGACACTTCAGACGAGGTCGACTGGGATTCGATAGTCAAAGGCTCCTCGGAGCTAGACGAATTCACCTCGGACGAGTACATCTCAGCCACCACCCAGGAGTATCGGGGTTTGGCAGACGAGGTAACCAAGGCTTCAGAAACTGACTGGGAGCAGCAGGCGGTGGCAGCCACGGTTCCCGGAGTCGAGAGCGGTCTTCTGGGTTTTGAGGACGTAGGTGCTGCGGCCACCGACCCCGAGGAATCGTATGAGGCCGTCGAACAGGCTGCGTCTTCCGACCTGACGATGCGTATTGCATCAGGGCTTGTCATTTTCGGGCTTTTTGTGGGAAGCCTTCTGCTCGGGGGATGGTGGTTCTCGGCTTTTGTGATTCTGGTGATGGTCGTGGCAGTCGGGGAGCTCTATGCCACTCTTCGAGTTCTTGACTATCGCCCGTTGGCCCTGTTCGGCCTATTGGGTGTGACACTGATGGGTGTGGGTTCTCACAATTGGGGTCCCACCGCGATTGCAGGATGGGCGGCCATGATGATTGCTGCCACAGTGCTGTTTTTTGCGATTACCCCTCGTCGGAACCCTCTCGAGAACACGTCAGTCACTGTTCTCGGGATGGCTTGGGTAGGCATGCTGGCCTTTGCAATACCGATCGCTGCCGGCCCTCATCCCATTGCTTACATCATGTTTCTTGTGTTGTTGATCGCCCTCAATGATTCCGGTTCGTATTTTGTGGGCAGAGCATTCGGCCGACGCAAACTTGCCCCGGTCGTTTCACCGGGCAAGACCGTGGAAGGACTGATTGGCGGGCTCATTGTGGGGGCGATCGCCGCCACGGTTCTGGTGACCTTCCCGGCTTGGGAGACAATCGGGCTTGCCAAGGGACTCGCCGCGGCTCTAGTGATCGGCATCTTTGTTCCCCTCGGCGACTTGGCTGAATCGATGGTCAAGCGGTCGATCGATGTCAAGGACATGGGCTCGGTCCTCCCCGGTCACGGTGGGATGCTCGATCGAATCGACGGATTTCTCTTCGCAGTACCCGCCGTCTATATCCTGTTCAGGGGGTTCGGCCTGCTGTGAGCGCGCCCGTCGTCGTCCTCGGGGCGACCGGTTCACTCGGCACTCAGACTCTCCAGGTCGCCGATTCGCTCGGAATTGAAATCGCAGGTCTTGCCGCCGGGAGGCCATCGCAGGCGTTTGCCGACATTGTCACCAGATATCCCGACGCCGCAGTGGTGGTTGCTGGGGGATCAACCGACGATCGAAATGCCTTTGGGCAGCGTCTAGCCCGACGGATCGCTTTTGGCTCAGATGAAGTTGTTGCTTTAGCCGGAACGCCAGGGACAACCGTGGTGAATGGAATCGTTGGGGCGGCAGGTTTGCGATCCAGTGTGGCGACGCTCGAGGCCGGAAGTCGTCTGGCCCTTGCCAACAAGGAGAGCCTGGTCGCCGGGGGTCCAGTGGTGAAGAAAGCCCTCGCCGGCGGTGGTGAGATGATTCCGGTGGATTCCGAACACTCCGCCGTATACCAATGTCTTGCAGGCGAGAACGCCGAGTCGGTGGCGCGGCTGATGTTGACCGCATCTGGAGGCCCCTTCCGGGGGAGAGATCGGGCTTCCCTCCAAGATGTGACTCCCGATGAGGCGCTAAATCATCCGACATGGGACATGGGGCGTCGTATCACGATCGACTCGGCGACGATGTTCAACAAAGGACTCGAAGTCATCGAAGCCCACTTTCTCTTTGACATTCCCTACGACCACATCGACGTTGTGATTCATCCCCAGTCGGTGTTGCACTCGGCGGTGGAATTTGTCGACGGGTCCTGGAAAGGGCATATCGGACAGCCCGACATGCGAATTCCCATTCAATACGCCCTAACCGCCCCCGCCCGAGTGGAATCGTCGGCTGAGCCGTTTACTTTGGCCGGCCTCAGCTTGGACTTCGAAGAGCCGGATCGCGAGGCTTTTCCCGCGCTGGACATTGCCTATGAAGCAGGGCGTCAAGGCGGTTCAAGTCCGGCGACGCTCAATGCCGCAGACGAGGTTGCCGTAGAGGCATTCCTTCAGGGAAGACTTGGGTTTCTCGGCATTGCAGAGGTGGTTTCGACGACTGTCGAAACGAGCGAGTGGCGTGAAGTCAGCACAATTGACGAAGTGCTCGAAGTGGACCGCGAAGCCCGCGTTATCGCCGCGACCTTGATTGCGGGCGCTTGCTGATTACGGACTGATTGTGGGTAGCGTGATGTGATGCTCGGTGGTCTCATCGCGGCTTTTGCCATTATTTTCTTCGTCACCGCCCATGAGGCAGGTCACTTCATCGCGGCCAAATCTGTCGGGATGAAGGCGACCCAGTTCTTCTTCGGGTTCGGCCCCAAGATCTGGTCAACACAGAGAGGGGAGACTGAGTACGGCTTCAAATGGATTCCCCTCGGTGGATATGTCCGCATCGTCGGGATGAACCCGCTTGAAGAAGTGGCTCCGGCCGATATGGGGCGCACCTACCGGGAGAAGAAATTCTGGGAGAAGAGTTTCGTGGTGTTGGCCGGGGTCGGCATGAACTTCCTGCTCGCTTTCTTCATGTTCTACGGAATTGTGCTCATCAACGGTGTGCCCGAACCAATCCCGGTCGTCAGCATCGTGGTCGAAGACTCGCCGGCTGCCGAAGCTGGACTGGAAGAGGGCGATGTCATCGTCGCGGTCAACGGAAGTCCGGTGGCCGACTGGACCGACGCGACTATCGCATTGGGAGATGCCGGCCCGGGCCCAGCTGAAATCGTGGTTGAGCGTGACGGGACGCCAATGACCATCGACGTCGTGTTGGTCGAGAGCGAGACCATTCCAGGCGCAGGTTTTCTTGGGGTGGCTCCGGAGGTTCCCCTGAAAGAGGTGGGCCCTATCGAGGGAATTGGTCTTGCCGGTCAACTCGTTTGGGGCGGGATTACCGACACCTTCAAGGCTCTGTTCAACATGATTCGACCGTCTTCTATGGCACAGTATTTTGGTGTGTTTCTTGGTGATACCGACGTCGATCCGAGTATCCGACCGGTTAGCCCAATTGGCATCGTATCGATCGGGGCTCAGGTCGAGAACGCTGCCTTCTTCATCAGCATCCTGGCTTCCATCAACGTGATCCTGGCGACGATCAACCTCTTGCCACTTTTCCCCCTTGACGGTGGCCATTTTGCCATTGCGCTCTATGAGAAGATCACAGGTCGGCAGGCTGATATCCGGCGTCTCGCACCGATCGCGATCGCCGTCGTTGGACTATTCGCCTTTCTGGGTTTTGTGGCGATCATCCTCGACGTGACCAACCCCATCAACCTCCAGTAGGCCCGTCGCGGACCAGTGCTCCTGTCAGGGGGTGTCTAGGCCTACCGGCCCTACGACGTGCGTCGAAAATGCAGTATCTATCGAGACCAAGTACAACGTTGCAAAGTCCAGTGCTAACACCAGCTATCAAGCCGCTGTGAACTCGGCCAAGAACACCAAGAACGCTGCGAAGGCCGAATACAACGCCACCAAATAGGTTTACTCTTGGGTCGTGAGCTTCGAAAGACGTCAAACCCGTCAACTCCACGTCGGTGCTGTGCCGGTAGGTGGTGGTGCACCGATCACGGTCCAATCGATGACCACCACCAAAACGGCGGATGTCGATGGAACCCTCGCCCAGGTCTATGCGCTGGCGGGCGCTGGTGCCGACATCGTCCGCATCACCTGCAATGAAGTAGAAGCGGCTCAGGGGCTGGCCGAGATCGTCCCCCGAAGCCCGGTCCCGATCATCGCCGATATCCACTACCAGTACCGGCTTGCGTTGGCCGCAATGGAAGCGGGCGTCCAAGGTCTTCGTCTCAACCCAGGCAACATTCGCAAGGAAGACCAGATAAAGACGGTGGCCCGTGAGGCCAAGGACAGAGGCCTCTCAATACGGGTCGGAGTCAACGCCGGATCGTTAGATAAGGACTTGTTGGAGAAATACGGATCGGCGGTTCCTGAAGCGCTGGTCGAATCGGCACAAACTGAGATCCGATATCTGGAAGATGTCGACTTCACAGACATCAAGATCTCGGTCAAGCATTCAAACGTGTCTTCGATGGTGGACTCCTATCGACTGCTGGCTGACACCATCGACTATCCACTCCATCTCGGTGTTACCGAAGCCGGTCCTCCACCTGCTGGTTTGATCAAATCAGTTGCGGGAATCGCCACCCTTCTCAACGAAGGGATTGGTGACACCATTCGGTTTTCTCTGACCGCAGACTCGGTTGAGGAGGCCAAGGCCGGTCGTCAACTCCTTGAGTTCCTTGGATTGAGGGAACGCAAGGGTCTTGATCTGATCGCATGTCCCTCTTGCGGCCGGGCTGAGGTCGACGTAATCGAGGTGGCGACCTCAGCGCAGAAAGCGCTGGAAGAGGCCAACCTCCCGATTCAGGTGGCAGTGATGGGTTGTGTTGTCAACGGTCCAGGCGAGGCCCGAGAGGCCGACATCGGCATCGCTGCCGGACGGGGGAGAGGACACCTGTTCATCAAGGGTCAGGTGGTCCGGGTAGTTCCCGAGGCAGAGATGGTGGAGGCGCTGCTCGATGAAGCGCGAAAACTGGTTGACGAGGGCGTTGAGGCCCGGTTGGCTCATGCCGAGTCCAACGCTGCCGAAATCGCCGCCGAGGAGCGTCGTCAGCTGATCGAAATCCAGGGTGATGCCAATCGCAGCGCCGAACGCCGTGAGCGGGTGGCCGAGGTAGCCCAAAAGGAGTAGGGCCTACTGACCGGTGTGGTCCGCCAAGAACTCCTTGTGTAGGCACGCCACCTCCGTATCAATCACAAGCAACGACCCGGCTAGTCGAAGACCGGTGACTACCGTCCCCGTCTCAAATGCGCTGGTCAAACGCCCACATACCAACACTCCGAGACGCTCCGGCCGATGCCGAGGCAGTGAGTCACAAACTGCTGGTCCGCGGTGGATTCATCCGACAGCTCGCCGCTGGTTCTTACACGATGATGCCTTTGGGTCAGAAGGTCCGTCTCAAAATCGCCGCCATCATCCGCGAGGAGATGGACGCTATCGGGGGCCAAGAAATGATGCTTCCCACTCTTCATCCAGCAGATATCTGGAAGCAATCCGACCGCTACGACCTGATGGGCGACAATCTCTTCAAGCTCGAAGACCGCAAGGGGGCCGATCTGGTCCTGGGGATGACTGAGGAGGAGATCTTCGCCATGCTCGCCACCGAGCTCTTCTCCTATCGCGATCTCCCCCAGATTTGGTATCAGATGCACACCAAGTTCCGGGACGAAGCGCGACCCAAGTCTGGTCTGCTCCGAGTGCGTGAGTTCACGATGAAGGACTCTTACACCCTGGACATCGACTCGCAGGGTCTGGACACTGGCTTCGACAAACACCACAACGCTTACAAACGCATCTTCGCACGACTCGGAATGTCAGCCGTTGACGTCCAGGCCTCCTCAGGGGCAATGGGTGGATCGGAGTCGATCGAATTCATCCAGCGCAGTGACGCTGGCGAGGATTGGGTGGTCACCTGTGCCAGCTGCGACTACCGGGCCAATCTCGAGAAGGCGACCTCGGCGCTCGTCGCAATTGATGATGGTGGGTCTACCGAGTTGGAGCGTTTTGCGACGCCGGGATTGCGAACGATCAAGGCTCTAGCGGAGGCCTTCCCTGATATCGCCAGCCCGAAGCAGTCGATCAAGACGCTTGTCTATTACGTGGACGGTGAGCCGATACTTGCCCTACTCCGCGGTGACCACGATCTCCAGGACCAGAAATTGCTAGACGCCAGTCGCGCCTCAGCGGCGAGGCCGGCGGAACCCGAGGAAATCCGCGGGTTGCTGGGTGCTGACCCCGGGAGTCTCGGCGCGGTTGGCGTGAAGGATGTGAGCGTGTTTGTCGATTTGGCCCTGGAGGGCCGAAGCAATATGGCAACCGGTGCCAACACCGATGATTGGCATTACATGGGAGTGGATATTGCTCGGGATATTGAGGTAACAGCGTTTGTTGATCTTCGTGAGGTCAAGGCAGGTGAGACATGCCCTCAAGACGGCGGTGTGCTGGAATTGTGGAAGGGCATTGAAGTTGGCCACATTTTCAAGCTCGGCACTAAATACTCGAAGGCGTTTGACGCGTATGTCCAGGACGAAGACGGTGTCAGTCACCCAATCATCATGGGCTCATACGGGATCGGTGTTGAGCGTGCAATAGCGGCGATTGTCGAGGCCAACAGTGATGACAGCGGGATCATCTGGCCAGTGTCGGTAGCTCCATATGAGGTTCTGATCACCGTGCTCCGGGCCGATGACGAAGTCACGATGAAGACGGCCGAAAATCTGTACGACGAACTCAGCTCCGTAGGAGTTGATGTGCTTCTCGACGACCGTGTCGAGCGTCCAGGGGTGAAATTCGCCGACGCCGAGCTGATCGGTATCCCTTACCGCATAACTGTTGGTCCACGTGGGGTTGAATCCGGAATCCTCGAACTCACCACGCGCCAGGATCTCGTCAAGGAGGAGGTCCCACTGCCCGAGACAGCAGCCCTGGTTATCGGAAGGGTGCAATCCGTCAGGACGGGCATTTAGGGCTGGTTCCCTCGTGGTCCTATAATCCGAGTGACAACAGGACGCTTTTTATCAGGTGGGCGCCTCTAGCACCCACCTGGTTTGTTGTGTTGAAACGAGAGGTTGAAACGGGATATTGAGAGAAATTGTGACGCAGATAACTGACATTTGGGATGTCTTGGAGCCTTATCTCGCCGCGGAGAGACTCGAGTTGGATGACCTTGAGTTGGCCGGGCAAGGAAAAGGGCGGATCCTCCGCGTCACTGTGGACGGCGATGATTTGAATATTGACCGTCTCGCCGCTCTTTCGCGCAATCTTTCACGTCTTCTCGACAACGAGACCGGTCTTCAGGACGAATACCAACTAGAAGTGAGTTCGCCCGGTCTCGAACGAAAACTCAAACGCCCGACGCATTACGCAAAGTCGGTCGGACGCGAAGTCGTGGCAAAGGTTTCGACGGGAGAGTCGAAGATGACAATGCGGGGCACCATTTCCGATGCCGGCGATGACACATTCACCATCGATACTGACGAGGGAGCGCATGTGGTCGGCTACGGAGACGTCATCACCGCCAAAACAGTTTTCAATTGGGTCAAAACGCCCAAGCCAGGTCACTGAAGGAGAAATATGCAGCTCGACACGATGATGGAGGCCATTGAGGTCCTGTCCCGGGAACGTGGGGTTCCAGTCGACACCATCCTCGATGCTTTCGCCAACGCCCTGGTCGCGGCATACAAACGCAGTCCAGGTGCGGCCGAAGAGGCACGCGTGACCATCGACCCCGGCTCCGGTCAGGTCACCGTTTACGCACAAGAGCTCGACGAAGACGGAAACGTCATCGATGAGTGGGAAGACACCCCGGAGGGCGAAGCATTTGGTCGGATCGCAGCCCAATCGTTCAAGCAGGTCATGCAGTTCAAGCTGCGTGAGGCGAAACGCGAGAAGGTCTACGAGATGTATGAAGGGCGCGAAGGCGACCTTGTCACTGGAATCGTTCAGCAGGTCGACTACCGGTCGGTAATCCTGGATTTGGGCGATGCTGAGGCCATTCTTCCCGGCAGCGAGCGCATTCCGTTTGAGCGACTAGAGCGGGGCAATCGGGTCAAGGCATTGATTCTCGAGGTGCGAAACGAACCCAAAGGCGCTCAGATTGTCGTTTCGCGTAGTCACCCAGATCTGGTCCGAAGGCTCCTCGAGCTGGAGGTTCCCGAGTTGACCGACGGCACTATTGAAATCGTGAACATTGCTCGCGAGCCCGGGCACCGAAGCAAGATCGCCGTTATCTCACACGATCCCAACGTCGACCCAAAGGGGGCATGTGTGGGCGCACGGGGGTCGCGAGTTCGTCAGGTGGTCAACGAGCTTCGCGGCGAAAAGGTTGACGTGGTGCAGTGGCGCGATGACATAGGTCAGTTCATCGCCGAGGCCCTGGGCCCTGCGAAGGTCAAAGAGGTTCGCATCGATGAGGAAGAGAAGACAGCGGACGTAATCGTCTCCGAGCACCAGCTGTCACTCGCCATCGGCAAAGAGGGTCAGAACGCCCGTCTTGCCGCCAGGCTGTCCGGCTACAAGGTCGACATTCGCTCGGACGTCGAGCCCATTCCGGAAGAGGAAGCTTCGGAAGAAGGGGCGGAGAAAGCTTCGGAAGAAGGGGCGGAGAAAGCTTCGGAAGAAGGGGCAGAGAAAGCAGCCGTCGAAGTCAAAGCAGATGAGGTGGCGAAGGAGTTTCCCGTCGAGGAGCCGGCCACAGACGAAGCCAGCCCTGAGGGCGATGACGAAGACACGGTCAGTGCGCCTGCTGACGCAGGCGTGGCAGAAGAGAGCGAGTGATTTTTCGAATGAGGGTTTATGAGCTGGCTCGTGACTTGGGGGTGGACTCGAAGGAGGTCCTCACCCATGCCCAGGAGCTCGGCATTGAAGTAAAGACAGCCTCTTCGGGGCTGGATGATGAAGGCGCGGAGTTGCTTCGCCTCGCGTTTACACCAACCGACGAAGTCAGCGAGGTCGCCGAGCCCGCAGCTGTTGATACTCCGCCGGCGGAAGAGACATCCGAAGCCGTTGATGAAGCCGAGGTCGTCGAGGAAGTCGAGGCTGTGGAAGAAGCCGAGATCCAAATTGCCTCGATCATCGAGGGCGCCACAGTTGAACAATTCGCGGACGCGTTAGCTCAGCCAGTCGGTGAAATTGTCAAAGCGCTCTTGGAAAAAGGGATTCCAGCAGGAGCCAGTCAGACAATGCCGACCGAGCTGATCGACGAAGTCGCCGAGGGATTCGGATACATCGTTGAGGTTGAGCCTGCTCCCGAGACTCCAGCTGTTGCGGAACAACCTGAGTTCGACGACTCGGAGGACGACCTTGTGGGCCGGCCCCCTGTGGTCACCGTGATGGGCCATGTCGATCACGGCAAGACGACCCTCCTCGATACGATTCGCAAGGCCCGTGTTGTTGACGACGAGCAGGGTGGGATTACCCAGCACATCGGTGCATATCAAGTCGAAGTCAACGGACACGACATCACCTTTATCGACACGCCCGGCCACGAAGCCTTCACGTCACTTCGGGCGCGCGGCGCCAACATCACTGACATCGTTGTTCTGGTCGTCGCAGCCGACGACGGTGTTATGCCCCAAACCCAGGAGGCGATCTCACACTCGAAAGCTGCCGGCGTGAAGATGATCGTTGCTATCAACAAGATGGATGCACCGGGCGCTGACCCGCTTCGTGTCCGGACTGAACTAACCAATTACGACGTCCTCACTGAGGAGCTCGGTGGCGACATCCCCAGTGTCGAGATGTCGGCTCTCAACGGCACCGGTGTTGATGAGTTGCTCGAGGTCATTGACCTGATCGCACAGCTTGAGGACTACAAGGCCAATCCGCGGCCGAAGGCTTCCGGTGTTGTAGTCGAGGCACAGTTGGAGAAGGGGCGTGGACCGGTTGCGTCGGTGATCATCCAACGAGGAACGCTCAAGCAAGGTGACGCCTTTGTTGCCGGCGCGGTCTCGGGTCGGGCTCGTGCCCTTCTCGATGACAGCGGCGATCAGATCAAGACTGCTGGGCCTTCGTCTCCGGTGGAAATCATGGGTTGGGCAGAGGTGCCCTCGGCCGGAGATTTCTTCGAGGTCATGGAAAATGATCGGGAGGCGCGCAAGACAGCCGTCGGTCGATTTGAGGCTGATCGTGCCCAATCACAAGTGGCCCCGAGCGCTCGCGACCGATTGCAGGGCTTACTCGAGCAGTTGCGCAGCGATGACGCCACGCTCAACGTCATCGTCAAAGCCGACGCCCAAGGGTCTCTCGAGGCGCTTCGAGAGTCAATCGTGAAGATCGAACGTGAGGGTGGCAAGATCCAAATCATCCACACCGGCGTCGGTGGCATCAACGAAAATGACGTGACTTTGGCCGAGGTGACCGAAGCCGTGATTGTTGGCTTCAACGTCCGACCGGAGCCAAAGGCTCGCAAGGCGGCGGAGCAAGCAGGAATTCAGATCCGCACCTACGGGATCATCTATGAGCTACTAGAAGAGGTCGAACTTCTTCTGGTTGGCCAACTGGCTCCCGACGAGGAGGAGCAGGTTTTGGGAACTGCCGAGGTCCGCGCCACATTCAAAGTGCCGCGTGCGGGCACGATCGCTGGTTGTTTCGTCATCGAAGGTGTTGTCCAGCGTGGTGCGAAAGCCAGGCTCCTCAGGGACGGCATTGTTATCCACGATGGGATCATTTCAAGCCTGAAGCGATTCAAAGACGATGTCCGCGAGGTCGCATCCGGCTTTGAGTGCGGAATGGGTTTCGAGGATTACAACGACATCAAAGATGGTGACAACATCGAGGTTTATGTCATCCGCGAGGTTGCTCGTACCTAATGCGTGTTGCGGCCCTCAGGGTCGAGATTCATCTGCCCACACCCCAGTCATTGAAACAAAAACGAGGATTGCTGCGTCCGATCATCGAAGGCATGCGCAGGCTCGGCTCATACAGCGTCGCTGAGGTCGATCATCACGATGATTGGCAGCGCGCGACCATTGGAATAGCGATCGCAGCCACGGATGGAGCGAGTCTCGGCATGCAGATCGCCAAGCTGCGTCGTTACCTTGACTCTCGTCTCGAGATCGATGTGCTCGACGTATTCGTGAGCGAGCTGGAGGAACCGGAGTGAGTGAAAGAATGCTGAAGGTGAACTCGACGCTCCGCGAGGTGCTCGCCGAGGAAATTGAACGGCTCAACGACGCTCGTCTCGAGATGGTTTCCGTCACCGGCGTCGACACCGCACCCAATCTCCGGCACGCCATGGTCTACATCGACGTGCTGGGGTCTGACAACGGTGAGAGCGCCCTCGAAGCTTTGCAGCGGGCAGCCAAACGGTTGCAGTCCGCTATAGGCCAACAAGTCAGGATGAAGTACACACCAACGTTGGAGTTCATCATGGATCCCGGAATTTCGGGTGGAGACAGGATCGACGAGATTCTGAGATCACTCGGGACCACACACTCGACAAGTGGAGAGTCCGAGGATGAGTGATCGGGAGATATTGAGGTCAGCAGCTCAAGCAATAGCGGGAGCTTCCGAGATTTCGCTGGCTTGCCACATTGGCCCGGACGGTGATGCCCTCGGTTCGATGCTCGGTCTCGCCGAAGCGGCGTCGAATGCCGGCAAGATCGTGAAAGCGAGTTTCGGCTCGCCATTTGTCGTGCCTGACAACTTGTCGTTCCTTCCCACGGACCATCTGGTTGCCCCGGGCGACTTGCCGGCACGACCTGAAATTCTTGTTGTGCTCGATGTTGGATCGGCCGATCGATTAGGTGAGATCGCAGCCAACGCAGGCAAGGCTAAAACTGTTGTCGTGCTTGATCATCACGTGACCAACGAAGGTTTTGGGGATATTGCTTACGTCGACCCAACCGCAGCCGCCACAGGCGAGATCGTCTTTGACTTGCTGGAGATCGCTGGGTGGGATCTCACCCCTTCGATCGCGAATAGCCTGCTCACAGCGGTGGTAACGGACACTGGTCGGTTTCAGTACTCCAACACGACACCGCGCACTCTCGAGATTGCGTCGGAGTTGGTGGCCGCGGGTGCAGTTCCCACGCTCATCGGTCAACGTGTCTACGAGGAAGCGCCGTTCGGATACCTGATAGCCGCCGGCTCGGCCCTGGGTCGGGCCAACTTGGACGAAGGGCTGAGCGTGGTTTCAACTGTTCTCACACAGGAGGATCTGAAGACTGCCGGAGTTGACTGGGGTGATGTCGACGGTCTCATCGACACGATTCGACTGGCCAGGGAGGCTGACACAGCTGTGTTGGCTAAGGATCAGGGTGATGGTCGTGTCAAGGTCAGCATGAGGTCTCGAGGGGCGACAGACGTCGGCTCTCTGGCGGCGTCGTTTGGAGGTGGTGGCCATCGGCTGGCTGCCGGATTCACGGTCGATGGTGACCCTGACCAGGTGATTTCGGCTGTGGTCGCCAAGCTCGGGGAGTTCAGATGACCCACGGGTTCTTGGTCGTAGACAAACCCGGCGGCTTGACGTCCAACGCGGTGGTTGGGGAGGTCAAGAAGGCGACAGGGATCAAGAAAATCGGTCATGCCGGCACTCTCGACCCGCTGGCGACGGGAACCCTTGTCTTAGCGATCGGCAATGTCACTCGTTTGATTCGCTACATCCAAGACCAGCCAAAGGAATATCTGGCTACAGCCTTGTTTGGTGTGGCGACCGACACCCTCGACGCCGATGGTGCCGTTCTTTCCCGAGAGCCAATGGATTTCGATCCCGAAGATTTGGATGCTCTATTGCCGAGATTCACCGGGGCCATCTATCAGGTTCCGCCGATGGTTTCGGCTCTCAAGAAAGATGGTCGCAGACTCCATGAGCTCGCCCGCGAAGGTCAGGTGGTGGAACGCGATGCCCGCCCGGTCGAAGTTCACGAGCTGGAGATGATCGATGTTGGGCCGTGTCCGTATCCGGTGGTGGAGTTTCGGGTTGTGTGTGGCAAGGGGACCTATGTCAGGTCACTCGCCGACGACCTTGCCGCGGCGTTGGGCGGGCATGCCCACTTGACCGCGCTACGTCGGACTCGGATCGGGTCCCTGAAAGCAACGAATGGCGTGACGATCGACGACCTCCGCAATTGGGAGGATTATCTGGTCACACCAGCGGAGGCTCTTTCAGGCCTTCCTCGTGTGTCTGTGGGGGAGGAGACGGCGAGCGCTGTCAGCCACGGTGTGCCCTTTGTAGGTGGGGAACTGGTGTCCATCCCGGAAGGAGTGTCAGTACGTGTGATCGACCCGGACGGTGAGCTCATCGCCGTATATGTGCGGGAGGGTGATCAAGCGAGACCGGAAGTGGTGTTGCCGAGATGATCATTCATGATGAGCCCCTCTCAGACTGGGAACCCCGGGACGCTCCGTCTGCGGTGACGATTGGGGTTCTGGACGGTGTGCATCGGGGCCATCGCGCCCTCATTGACCGTCTCGACGACGGTCTTGTGCCAACGGTTCTCACCTTCGATCCGCACCCTGTCGAGGTGTTTTACCCAGGTACGCCACCACGCCTCATCACCACAGTTGCTGAGAGAATTCGTCTGTTTGAGTCTGCAGGTGTGGATCAGGTTGGGATCCTCGACCTTCGTGAGATCAAGGACCTCGAACCTGAGGCCTTTGTGATCGATGTCCTCGTGCAAAAACTCAACGTCGCCCGGGTTGTGGTCGGTCCCGACTTCAGATTCGGCAAGGATCGAAGTGGCGACGTCGAAGTCTTGCGGGGCATGGGTGGGGATCTCGGTTTTGATGTCGAGGAGATCGAATTCGTTGGCGATCACGATGCTGTGATGGCTTCGAGTCGAATCAGAGAGTTGATCGAATCCGGTGATGTCTCGGGTGCTGCGGAGGCGCTTGGTACCAGATTCATGGTGACCAACGTGGTTGTCGCCGGAGACCGGCGTGGGCGTGAGATCGGGTTCCCCACTGCCAACATCTCCCCACCAGAGCGGAAGGTGGTCCCCGGAAACGGGGTGTATGCCGCTTATGTCAACATCAACGACGAGGCGTTTCAGGCAGCTGTCAATGTGGGTGTTCGGCCCACATTTGGAGGTGGAGCCCTTTTCATCGAAGCCTTCATCCTCGACTTCGATAGCGAGATCTACGGGGAGGATCTGACTGTTGAGTTTGTCGAGTATCTGAGATCCGAGTTGAAATTCAATGGAGTCGACGATTTGGTTGTCGCGATGAAAGAGGATGTAGCAAGGTGCCGCCAGCTGCTCGCGATATGAGTTGGGAGGCGATTGCTGTTAATGTTCGGTCCGATCCTCTTCATCCATTCAGGTTTAGCGCGCAATGAAAACAACTACTGAGATTGTTGCCGAATATGGCACTCACGAGAGCGACACAGGCTCCCCTGAGGTACAGGTGGCCCTGGTCTCGCAGCGGATCAACCACCTGACCGAGCACCTTCGTGACCACAAACACGACCACCACAGTCGTCGTGGTCTGTTGCTGATGGTTGGCAAGCGTCGACGACTTCTCGACTACCTGCGTCGAGAAGATGTAGAGAGATATCGAAGCCTTATCGCCAAGCTGGGCTTGAGGCGCTGAGTAAGATTTCGTAAAGAGCGGCGACCCCGCTTTTTACGTCTTTTGGGGCCACGGTCTATTAGGGCCGGGGTTCCCAAACAGTAAGAAAAGGGGCGCGAGCCTCTGAAGTGGAGCTGCCGGTTGACAGTGGTGACGGCTTGGCGCGAACCCAAAAGTTCACGTTCAAGACGCGACTACTGCCAACGGGCACAGCTCCAGACAAACAACCAAAGGAGCACACGTGCCCGAGACAATCGTCCGGGGCACTATCGGCGGCAAAGAGTTCGTCCTGAGCACCGGCAAACTTGCCGGCCAGGCCGACGGCGCCGTAGTAGCCACCCTTGGCGGTACCGAGATGTTGGTAACCGCCACCGCTAATCGCAAGATGCGTGAGGGAATTGACTTTTTCCCCCTCACAGTCGACTTCGAAGAGCGGATGTATTCAGTTGGGAAGATCCCCGGATCTTTCTTCCGTCGTGAGGGTCGTCCCTCGGAGCAGGCCATTCTGACCTGTCGTCTGATTGACCGTCCTCTCCGTCCTTCATTCGAAGACGGCTATCGCAGCGAGACCCACATCGTGGTTACCTCGCTTGCCGTCGATCAGGAGAACCCCTTCGACGTTATTGCCCTCAACGGTGCCTCGGCTGCCCTCTCGGTAAGCCCCATCCCGTTCGAAGGCCCCATCGGTGCGGTCCGTCTTGCCCTCAAGAAGGGCGAGTGGATTCCGTTTCCGACAGAAGAAGATCTCGCAGAGTCGGTCTTCGAATTAGTCGTTGCCGGTCGTCGTAACGAAGACGGTGACATCGACATCACGATGGTCGAAGCCGGAGCCACTGAAAACGGTATCCGCCTCGTTGCTGAGGGCGATCGCCCCTCAGACGAAGAAGCTGTCGCTCAAGGACTCGAAGAGTCCAAGGAGTACATCGGCGGGATGGTCGATCTCCAGCTTGAGCTGGCCAACCAGATCGAAGTGCGCTCAGTCGAGTGGCCGCTGGTCACTGACTACTCCGAGGAGATGCTCTCCAAGGTCGAAGCTGCTGCCACTCCGAAGATCGGACCTGTCCTCGAGATAGCTGGAAAATACGAACGCCAGGACGCAGAGTCCGACGCTCGTGAAGCCGTAATGGCTGAGCTTGGGATCGGCGAGGACGATGAGAATCTCAAAGAGGCCAAGAGCGCCTTCAAGAGTGTGTTCAAGAAGATGGCCCGTCAGCGTGTAATCGACGAGGGCATCCGCATGGATGGCCGTGGCGCGACAGACATACGCCCCCTCTCAATCGAGGTGAGCGTTGTCGATCGCACACACGGATCCGCTCTGTTCCAACGCGGCGAGACTCAGGTGCTCAACGTGACCACTCTTGGCATGCTGAAGATGGAGCAGATGCTCGACACCCTCGACACTGCCGAATCCAAGCGTTACATGCACCACTACAACTTCCCCCCGTTCTCGACGGGCGAAGCCGGTTTTATGCGCGGACCCAAACGACGCGAGATCGGTCACGGCGCACTTGCCGAGAAGGCATTGCTGCCGGTGGTGCCAAACTCGGATGAGTTCCCGTACGCGCTGCGATTGGTTTCCGAAGTACTTGCCTCCAACGGTTCGTCTTCGATGGCCTCGGTCTGTGCATCGAGTCTCTCGATGATGGATGCTGGTGTACCCATCAGTGCTCCGGTGGCCGGAATTGCCATGGGTTTGATCCAGCAGGACGGCAAGTACGTCACACTGACAGACATCCTTGGAGCAGAGGACGCAATCGGTGACATGGACTTCAAGGTCGCCGGCACTGCCGATGTGATCACCGCCCTGCAGATGGACACCAAGATCCAAGGTCTGCCTTCGGAGGTTCTGAAGGGCGCTCTCGACCAAGCTCGAGACGCGCGTCAGTTCATTCTCGGTGCCATGGCGGATGTAATCGCCGAACCACGTTCCGAAATGAACCAGTGGGCCCCTCGTATTGAGTCTGTGGAGATTCCCAAGGACAAGATCGGTGAGATCATCGGACCCAAGGGCGCAGTTATACGCGAACTCGAAGAGGTCACAGGTGCCAAGATCGAGATCGAAGAAGGCGACGGGATTGGCATTGTTCGCATCGCGTCGAGTGACGCCGACGCCCTCGCCAACGCCATGGAGCGAGTCCACCAGATCGCCTTCCCCCCGGAGGCTGAAATTGGAGCCGAATACGACGGCAAGGTGGTCAACATCACCAAGTTCGGTGCCTTCGTCAACATCCTCCCCGGCCGCGATGGATTGCTTCACATCAGTCGCCTCGACGGCTCCAAGCGAGTCGAACGGGTTGAGGACTATCTCTCCGATGGGGACAAACTCAAAGTCCGAGTGCGTGAGATCGATCGTGGCAAGGTCAGCCTCGAGTTGGTCGACGCCCTAGACGGCGCAACTCTTCCCGGCGGTGAGGCACCCTCCGGTGGCGGACGTGACAATCGCGGTGGTGGCAGTCGTGGCAACGACAAGCGCGGCAGTGGCAGCCGTGATGAAACCAGCAGCCGTGATGCAACCAGCAGCCGTGACGACGACAGAACGGGCAAACACGAGACCGACGGTGGAGGCAACGATGGCGGAGGCCGTCGTCGTGCAGCCGTGAGCTTCGATGAAGCCTTCGAAAAGATGGACAAAACGTAGGGGCAAACCCTTACTCCAGACCTGAAGAAGGGCGGTCAATGACCGCCCTTCTTCCGTTTCCACGCAATACTGGTGTCTCGAAGGGTTGGCTCAAATGGCATTGGAAACAGACGGGACAGTTTTGATGCGAGGCGACAATGGGCCGGGTGTCTCGGTCCGCGTGCTGGTCGACAGTGGACGCCTTCGTCTCTTGTCCGGCAACGAACTAGTCGGCGACTGGCAGGTCCGAGAACTTGGGATCAACACCCTTCAAGACGGTTTCGCGATCAAAGCCGAAGGCGAGGAATTCGTTCTTCGCGCGGTCGACGACGCCTCTCTCGCAGAGGAACTAGGCATAGTTGCTGCTTCGCCGAGGATGGCCAGGAAGGTAGCCGCTCTTCACAATCCCGAGGAGCCCGAGTCGTCTCCGGCGACCGACGCCATGGCTGGGCCAGAATCCGGTGTGTTGGCGATTGCCTTTGCGTTAGGTGGCGTCCTGGTTCTGCTTGGCGGAACATTGCTTCGTGTAGCACCCACGACGGTGGTTGCATTCCAGACTGTCGAAGGAACGGCGGTTCGGGATGCCGCCGAGCTCTGGCTGGCATTTGTCATCGGTGGGGTTCTCATGGTCGCGGTGGCTTACGTGATGGCGATCGGCACGAAGTGGGCTCGTACTGTGTCCATCCTGGTCATGGCCGTCGTTGTTGCCCTGTTCGCCTGGGTGATCAGCACCGCAGACAACAACCCGAGCTACTTGACCGCTTACGGGTTCATCGCCGGGGGCTTGGTGGTCGGGGTAGCGGCCCTCTTCAGTGGCGGCAATCAGAGCTCGGAGTAAATTCGGCGTCCTGTGCCTGAATTGCCCGACATCGTCGTCTACATCGAAGCGCTGTCCGATCGCGTCTTAGGCGAGAGAGTTACCAACGTACGGGTGGCGTCTCCGGCCGTCCTTCGCACATACGAGCCGCCGTACGACGCGCCAAAAGGCTCCGTCGTGAAGGGTCTGCATCGGGTCGGGAAGAGGATCGTGTTCGAATTCATGCCCGACCTCTATCTTGTTATCCATCTGATGGTCGCCGGGCGGCTTCGGTGGGAGCCGCCCAACAAGGCGATACCCAAGAAGATCGGGCTTGCGGCGATCGACTTCGAACCCGGCTCTCTGATCCTCACGGAACAAGGAACACACAAACGCGCCGGAATCTGGCTCACAACGGCCTGGGACGATGTTGTCGCATTGGACCGTGGTGGGGTGGAGCCCCTGGAGATCTCTGAGGACGCGTTTGGTGAGGCCGTTCGTCGCGAGAACCGGACCTTGAAGCGGGCTCTGACCGATCCTCGGATCCTCTCTGGGATTGGGAATGCCTATTCGGACGAAATCCTCTGGAAGGCGCAAATGTCTCCGGTGAAGCGCACACAGCAACTGACGGATGGGGAGGTGGGGCGTTTACACAGGGCCGTGGTCGATTCACTGACTGAGTGGACCGACCGACTCAGGGACGAGGCCGGCGACGAATGGCCCAAGAAGGTCACCGCTTTCCGGTCCGACATGGCGGTGCATGGCAAATACGGCGAGGCGTGCCCTCGGTGTGGGTCGGCCGTCCAGCGGATTGTCTACGCCTCAAACGAGACTAATTACTGCGCAACCTGCCAGACAGCCGGCAAGCTTCTGGCTGACCGGTCGATGTCCCGCCTCCTCAAGGATGATTGGCCAAAGACTCTTGAGGAGCTGGAAGAAGTCTGAGACAGCGGTTTGGCTACGTCTCGATTTGTCTGGCACCCATAAAGGCAAGGCCGTATGCCCCATAGGCGATCAACGCACCCAGAACTGCCATTGGAGTGTCATATATGCCAATCCGAATGTCGGTTATCACCTCGATTATCCCAACGAGCGCAAGTGCGTACCCGAGAGCTTTCATTACCGCGGGCACCGTCATGATCTTGGCGACGGACTCCGGGTTCATCCTCGGGATGATCGCCGCGGCCGCGCCGAGGACGATGGCAAGGGTGGTCATACTGTATTGGCGTGTGATCACTTCGAAGATGAGCCAGACGCCGATGAGGATGATTCCCGCAAACGCCACCATTCCTTCCCCACTCGAGAAGTCAGACACAGAGGCTTCGGCGACGGTCTCGTCGGGCTCAGGAGTTTCATGATCTCCTGGTTCTAAGGGCTCCGCACCTTGTCCGTAGTCGGTCATGGGGGTCCTCCTTCTAGGTGTGACAAACGTTCTGTGAACGTATTTGTGTGTATAGCCCGGATAGACCTTCACAGAAGGGGTTTGAACCGGTTTTCTCTCTTGCTATCGAACATATGTTCGATATAGTGGAATGCCGATAGGAGCAACATCACTGCGAAAACACCCGTTGATATCGGAGCACCACTTCTCGACCCTCACAAGAGAGAAGATAGGTATCTGCGTCTCCAACCCGGTCGGGTCACCGAGTTGATTGGTGTCCCCGGTACCGGGTTGACCAGACTTGGCCTCAAGTTGCTTGCGGAACATTCCCGGGTTGCCCCGGTTGTCGCTCTGGACACCAGAGGGTGGATCTCACCCGAGGCTGCGTGGGAGACAGGTGTTCTTCCTGAACGTCTGATCGTCGTCCGTTGTGATGATTTCATCCTTTGGCCGAAGGTCACATCGGCATTGCTCGAGGGTGTACAGGCCATCTATGTCGAGGTGCCGGCGCGTATCAAGGATCAGGATCTGCGTCGACTCGGTGCCCTGGCAAGAGCGAGAAGGGTGGCAGTGGCAATGAGATCAATGGGCAACGGTCTGCCATCAGGCATTGCCTATCTCCGGCTGAGAGCGCTTGGTGTCACCTGGGAGGGAGCCGATCGTGGTCACGGGAAGTTGAAGAAGCGACGTCTGATGTTGGAGGCGTCCGGGAAAGGTGTAGCCGGTGTGACCCGGCGTTTCGAGGTGGAGGATGAAGGTACGGACGTTATGCGTGTGGTTTCCGATGTGGTCGTTGACCAGACCAGACGCACCGTTGGGTGAACCGCTGCTGATTGTTGACAATCGGGTGACTGGTGCAACCAAAGAGGTACTGGACGCCGGGGTGAGTCTGGGGATGCCACGTCGGGAAGCTGAGGCCCTGGCGCCCTTTGCCACTGTCATGGTGCGTGATGTCGGTGACGAAACCCGACGTTTCGAGTCAGTTGTCACCGCGGTTGAAGACCTGGTCCCACGTGTGGAAGTTGTCTCGCCAGGTCTTCTGTTTGTGCCGGTGGCCGGGGCGGTTCCCTTCTACGGTGGCGAAGAGGCACTGGCGGCCAGAGTGGCCAAAGAACTCGACGCCCTGATTGGTGCTCGTCGAGGTGGTCAGGCCTTTGTTGGTATCGCCGATGGTCCTTTTGCCGCTCGATGGGCGGCGGCAACTGCTCAGCTTGGTGAGCCCAATGTGGTCGCCGACACCATCTCTTTTCTCTTCGGGCTCGATCTGGGGACATTGCGGGAGTCGATGGGTGGTGACGAGATGATCGATATCTTTCGTTGGCTGGGCATATCCACGTTGGGCGACCTTGCGCGTTTGCCACGCGCGCCCCTGGCGTCGCGGTTCGGCAACCCAGGAGTCCTGGCGCACCGTCTCGCCAGTGGTGAGGGCCCGATGGTCGACCCCCGCGACATCCCCCTCGAACTTGGCGTCGAGATGAAGTTCGAAGACCCACTCGAGAGTCTCGATGCCGTGGCCTTCGCCGGACGCAATTTGGCGGGTCGACTGTTGAAGGGCCTTCGTGCGGCAGCGGTTGCTCCCCACACAGTCATAATCACGGCCGTTGCCCTACATGGTCCTCCAAGAGAACGGGTGTGGAGGTCAGCCGATCCCTTCACAGAGAAGGCACTGTCGGATCGGATCTGGTGGCAATTGCAGGCATGGGTGGAGACCGCCGGGGTGCCCGGCGGAATCGTAGGTCTCAGCATTAGACCGGAAGACCTTTCGGGGGAAGGAAGGCAACTTGGTCTACTCAGCGACGAGTCGTCGATGATCGAAGCGGAGCGAGCTTTGGCCAGAGCCCAGGCTTTGCTCGGCCCCGACGGTGTGGTCCAGGGGAGAGCTCAGGGTGGCCGGATGCCAGGCGAGCGGGTCTCCTGGTCTCGTTGGGGTGAGCCCAAGGCCGACCTCAAACGTGACCCTGGGGCTCCATGGCCGGGGGCGACTCCGTCACCCAGCCCTGCACTGGTGCCTCCCAAACTCCAACCGATCGAGGTGGAATGGGATGGTGGCATGCCCACCCGGGTTCGCATGGGGTCACGCTGGGAGCCGATTCTCACCTGGAGTGGACCTTGGCGATTGAGCCCTCGTTGGTGGGCAGATGAACGTGGTGCCGATCGTTATCAGCTGGTCACGTCGGTGGGAGCCTTTCTCTGTGTGGTGTCAGAGGGCAAGGCGTTTCTGGCAGGGGTGTACGACTGAGAGTCGTCCCCATATCCGGTCTACCATCCCGCCAATGAAAATCGCCTCGTACATCTTCTACGGACTCGCCGTTCTTTCCGCACTTGCAGGTATTGCCGCTGCCTCCTTCGCCAAGGAGGAGATCGGTCGTGTGTTTGGAAGCGGCACGCTGTTTGTATACGGCGGCGCTACTTTGCTCTCGCTGCTGATCGCAGTCGCCTGTCAAAATCTGGCGGCGCGAGACGTCTAGATGATCCTTGCGGTGTGCTCGTGCAAGGGTTTTCTATCGAGGATTCTCTGACCGCCGAAGCGGCGAAGATCCAGCTCATGTGGAGATTCGAGTAGCAACTCGGCCAGATACCGTCCCACCGCCGGCGCTTGTTGGAAACCGTGACCAGAGAAGCCAGTGGCTAAAAGTAATCCGCGGGTCTCAGGCCACTCGCCGAGAATCGCATTTCCGTCGAGGGTGTTGACGGCATACAAGCCTGCCCATGCGTGATCGATCCGGAGTTGATCGAATGCGGGGAGATAGGAGACCAATTTCGGCGATATGAGATCTTCGAATCGCTGTCGGCTACCGGGCAGGAACTCAAATCCAACGGGATCCTCAGGTCGGGACCAGCCCATCAGCCAGACGTTCTCTGCTTCAGAGATTGCATAGATCCCACCAGGGAGAAATATGCTGGGCAGACCCTCAGACGGGAACGGAGTCGACACGACATAAACCGTTCGCATGAATGGCTTGACCGGCAGGTCGATGCCAATTCCGGCTGCAAGACCGGCCGACCATGCTCCCGCAGTCAGTACCACCTTCTCACATCGGACTTCTTCTCCCGACTCGAGGCGAAGGCCCCGCATCTTGGAGCCATCGGCGATCAAATCGGTTGCAGCCGACTCGACGTACTGCGCGCCCAGGTCTAGGGCCTTTGCTCGATAGCCGCGCAGCAAGGCAGTCGGATCGACCGAGCCGTCATCGTGGCCGAGAGTCCCTCCAGCCACCCCCTGTGAATGATAGACGTCATAACGCTGAGCGATCTCCTGATCATCAAGCCACTCGACGTCACACCCCAAGGCTTGCTGGGCTTCCATTCCGGAAATCGCGGCGGTCTTCCCGGCGGGGTCCACCAGAAACAGGTTTCCTTGACGTCGGACTGACACCTCGTGTCGTGATGTGGAGGTTTCCATGTCGTCCGAGAAAGTCTTGAGGATGTCCATCGTGTGTTGGGAGATTCTGATGTTCTCCTCGAGACTGAACTGGATGCGGACGTTGCCATCCGAAAGCACGGTTGAAGCCTGCTCGTAGGAACTGTCTCTCTCGAATACGGCGATCGATAGAGATGGGTCCGCCTTCAACAGGTGATATGCAGTCGAAGAGCCCATGACACCGCCACCGAGGATCACCACGTCGTAGTTCATTGAAAGTCCGGGCCTATCCGATCTGTCCGCCCAGATCCGACACTCGGCCAGCGATGATCCTCCGGACCTGATCGCGCAACTCCCCAGTATCAGCTTGGGTCATCCCCTGGGTCTCAATCGGAGCATCAATCACGACTTCGATAGGACCGCCGAAGAACCAGGGCCGCCCGGACGGGCATGCTTCGTAGGTGCCGTGTATCGACAACGGCAGGACAGGAAGCCCGCTGGCAACGGCCATAGTGAAGGCCCCCTTCTTGAATGGCTTCATTACACCTTCCCGGGGCCTTGTGCCCTCCGGATAGATGATCAAGCTGCGCTTCTTGGCAATCAACTCCTTGGCCTGACGATTCAGCTGGGTGTGTGCGGCCCCGCGAGCGCCACGATCAACTTCGATGTTCCCCACCACCCTCATTCCCTGGGCGAATAACGGGATCTTGAACAATTCCTTTTTCGCGAGGAATCGAATCGGAAGCTGGGTGGCTATGAAACAGGCCATGATGTCCAGTGTCGAGAGATGGTTGGCCACAACCACATATGACCGGTTGGGGTCGATGTTTTCCTGTCCAGTGACAGTGAGCCGACTCCCCGACGTTGCCAGCCATGTGTGGCTCCAGAAAAGGATGATGCGGTCGATCGCGCGAGATGTGTCGTTGACCAGGGCTATGGCGAGAACTGCGAGGGTGCAGACGATGGTCGTAAGAACACCAATGGTCCAGGTAAGAGTGGTCTTGAGGCCAACGATGATCCACCGCACGACGGCGAGCGTAGTAAGCCCTGCGTACCCTTCCGGCATGGACAAGCGTGAGCTCAGGGGCCAGATCCGATCACGTGGTGCGATTGATCCCGGCGATTCACTTCTCGTGGTGTCTGGACTGTTCGTGTGGCTGGCTTCTCGACTCCCCGGAACCATTTCGGCCTTCCTGGCGATGCCTAGCGAGATCGATCTCAGGCCGTTGTTTGACCGATTGCCTGGCTGGCGATGGGTGTTGCCACGCGTCGAGGATGACGGCTCGCTCACATTTCGCGATCGTGCGGTCACCCGAGAGACACATCGATTCGGGATGGAACAACCCGCCGACGAGGGACCGATCATCCCGCTCCACGCGATCGATGTGTTCCTCACGCCAGGCCTCGCCTTCGATGAGGGCGGAGGCAGACTCGGCCAGGGAGGCGGCTTCTATGATCGGGTGCTGGCAGAACGTCGCGGTGACGCCGCAGTGGTTGGGGTGACGGTGGAGGAACGCGTTATCAACCGGATCCCGATGCTGATCGACGACCAGAGCGTCGGCTGGCTAGCCACCGAGAAGGGTGTCAGGGAGTGCTCGACCAATAGCTGACCTTGTCGATGGAGATGGAAATGGCCGGGCCCATCGGTGCTCGATCCCTGTACTGGTGGTATTTCTTCTCAAGAGCGATGCCCGCTCTTTTCCAAGTTGTCCCATCGCTGTGAACTTCAGCCACCCCGTCGATTCGCACCCACCAAAGGTCTTTCCACACGTCGGTGTAGTGGTCGACCAGAAATCCGGCGGTCCCGTTCGCCTCCACATTTGTCAGTCGCTGGAGATGTGTAGTCGTCTTCGGTTTGTGATCAACCATCGTCACGATCCGGTTGCTAACCACCCCGAATGTGACTGGGACAACGTGTGGAGTTCCGTCGGGACGGACCGTTGCCAGATGGCCAACCTTCGATGTGCGCAGGCGCCGCAGCGCCTCAGATCGATCCATTGCTTCCGTAGACCAATGGTTCCACCGTTTCCCAGATGGTGTCGGCCCAGCGGGCATGCCCAGCTGCGCTTACGTGGAAGAGGTCAGCAGCCCAGAGATCACGGTCGGCATACCAAATCTCGGTATCGTCGCTGCGCTGGTGAACGACGTTGGTTTCGTGCTCTTTGGCCACCCTCCAGTGCACGTCATCGAATCGGCGAGCCCGGCGGGACATCATGTTGCTCAGCGGCGGGTAGAGCCGCGGAATCGAACCGAGCTCACCGACACCACTCTGGATGACCGTGGCTCCGGTTTCGGACAACTCGCCTATGAGATTGTCGAGATGTTGCTCGAACTTTCGTCGGGGAACGCCTTTGATCACATCGTTGGCCCCAACCGAGATGAAAACGAGATCAGGACCGAAGAGGATGGCGTCCTCCAACTGATCTTCAACGACGTTGTGGGCCATCGAGCCACCGATCGCAAACGACTGGAGGATCACGTGGTGGTTGGTGGCCAGTCGCTCGCATATCAGGCTGATCCAGATGTCCTCTGGACCGCCTACACCTGGGGCCGTGACGGAGGAGTCACCGAGAACAGCGACACGAAGCATCGGATCGTCGGTATCGCCGAACTCTGCGGAAGGGTCGAAATCGGGTAAGGCTGGTGCGGGACGAAGGACTGCATAAGCGGCTTCCAAACCAAGCACCGTGGCCCCGGCGATGACACCCTTCTTGACTAGACGAGCAACCATGTGTTCAGTCTGACATCCAAGAGACGGTATTCAGCCTCCTGCCGCCCTCTCGATTCGGGCCTTGAGGCCGAATCGACCACTTGGCTCGGTCAGATCGATGACTGCGCCGACGGCATCGGAAAACGCAGATGGGTCTTCGGGGAGGAAGTCGAAGCGGTCACCGTCGATGGTGAGATCGAATCGATAGATGGAGGTGCGCTCGACTCGAATCCGGTCGACTGGCCAAGAGCCGATGTGGAGGCGGCCTGCCGAGATTCGAAATCTACCGTCGTTGATGTCGACCAACACGGTGGTGGGTTCGAGATCGGGGCCTTGGAGCCTCCCAGTAGAATGCGGCATGTAGTAGCCAATCTAGCGATGTTTTCCACAAGCGGAACATGAGGCAACATCAAAATCAGCTGTACAGTGGGACTAGTCCTTATTGGTCCGAAATCCTCGACAGATGTCCGGAGAAGCAGTGACTCTGAACAACAAAGTCCGGTTGGTCACTGCAACCACTCTGTTCGACGGTCATGACGCGTCTATCAACATCTTTCGGCGAATTCTCCAGGCTTCTGGGGCTGAGGTAATTCACCTCGGGCACAACCGCAGCGGGTCCGACATCGTTGAGACTGCCATCGACGAAGACGTCCAGGGCATTGCCGTTACGTCTTATCAGGGCGGCCATATTGAGTTCTATCGCTATCTCCGTGATCTGCTTGTGGAGCGCGATGCCGGGCACATCAAGATCTTTGGCGGAGGTGGAGGAACCATCCTTCCCGACGAGGCAAGAGAGCTCCAGGATTATGGCGTTACTCGGATTTACTCACCTGACGACGGCCGTGAGCTTGGGCTTCAGGGGATGGTCGACGACATCCTCGACCGCTCCGATTATCCAACGGGTGAGCTGGCCGACACTTTCGATCTGACCGACGTGACAACCAGCGACAAAGCAGCCGTAGCTGGCCTCATTTCCGCAGCTGAGAACTATGCCGAGAAGTATCAGGACGTTTTCGATGACGTTGAGGTTTTGGCCGGCAAGTCATCCGCGCCCGTGGTTGGGATCACCGGCACCGGTGGCTCGGGGAAGTCCAGCCTCGTTGACGAGATCGTGCGACGGCTTCTCCTCGACTTCCCCGACCTGCATCTCGCGGTCATCTCGGTCGATCCTTCGAAGCGAAAGACGGGCGGCGCTCTGCTTGGCGACCGGATTCGGATGAATTCGCTGCCACATCCGCGGGCCTACATGAGATCGCTGGCGACCCGCCAGGCAAATCTTGCATTGTCTCCCCACGTCCACAGGGCCGTCAACGTGGTCAAGGCTGCAGGCTATGACGTAGTTCTTCTCGAGACGTCGGGCATCGGCCAATCCGACACCGAGATCGTCGACTTCTCCGATGTCTCGATGTACGTGATGACGCCCGAGTACGGGGCTGCAACCCAACTCGAGAAGATCGACATGCTCGACTTCGCTGATCTGGTGGCAATCAACAAGGCCGACAAGGAAGGAGCCCTCGACGCTCTCCGCGACGTTCGCAAGCAGTACAAGCGAAATCACCAGTCGTTTTCGACCCAAGACGAAGAGCTCCCGATACATCTCACCGTGGCGTCGGATTTCAATGATCCGGGCACCAACCGGTTTTACCGCGCCTTCGTGGAAGAACTCAATCGGACATCGACCCTTGAGCTACCGACAGCTGACGAGGTCAAACGCCATGTGATCCCTCCTGAGCGAGGCAGGTATCTAGCTGAGATTGTCGACGAGATTCGGCGATACAACCTTTGGTCGAGCACTCAATCCGAGGCTGCCGATCGGCTCTACAGATTGCAAGGGGCAGCAGAGGTCAGTGATGTCGATCTGGTGGAAGCAATCGCCGAGGCGGGCGAAGAGCTAGATCCCGAGAACCTCCGTGCCCTCGACCATTGGGACGGAATGCAAGCCGAATACTCGGGCGACGAGTTCATCTACCACGTCCGAGGCAGCGAGATCAGGATCCCGCTCCACTACGAAACCCTGTCCCACACTCTTGTGCCCAAGATCGCTCTTCCCAGGTATCGATCGTGGGGTGACCGGCTCGAGTGGCTGCTCCAGGAGAACGTCCCCGGTGAGTTCCCCTACGCCGCCGGAGTGTTTCCTTTCAAAAGGGAAGCCGAGGACCCAGCCCGGATGTTCGCTGGCGAGGGCCCTCCCGAGCAGACTAACGCTCGTTTCCACTACCTGGCGAGCGGGATGCCGGCGAAGCGTCTCAGCACAGCATTCGATTCGGTGACGTTGTATGGCGAGGACCCCCACGAGCGTCCTGACATCTACGGGAAAGTGGGCAATTCCGGGGTGTCGCTGGCGACATTGGACGACGCCAAGAAGCTCTACTCGGGTTTTGATCTCTCGGATCCAACAACCTCGGTATCGATGACGATCAATGGACCTGCCCCCATGATCCTTGCGTTTTTCATGAACGCCGCGGTCGACCAGGCGTGCGAGACCTACATCACTGAAAACGATCTTTGGGGTGAGGTCGAGTCGAAGATCAGCGAGATCTACGGGGATCGAGCCCGGCCCGCTTACCACGGTGATCGTCCGGTTGGGAATGACGGACTGGGGCTGAGACTGCTCGGTGTCACAGGTGACCAGGTGCTCCCAGAAGACGTCTACGAACGGATCAAATCGGAAACCATGTCACGGGTCAGAGGAACGGTCCAAGCCGACATCCTCAAGGAAGATCAGGCACAGAACACATGCATCTTCTCTACCGAGTTCGCCCTCCGGATGATGGGCGACATCCAGGAGCACTTCGTCGACAACGATGTTCGCAACTTCTACTCAGTCTCGATCAGCGGCTATCACATGGCCGAGGCAGGAGCCAACGCCATAACCCACCTTGCTTTCACTCTGGCCAACGGGTTCACGTACGTCGAGAACTACTTGGCTCGAGGGATGGATATTGATGACTTCGCACCCAATCTCTCGTACTTCTTCTCGAATGGAATCGATGCCGAATACGCCGTGGTCGGCCGGGTGGCGCGACGGATCTGGGCAAAGGCGATCAAGCACAAATACGGTGGCAACGATCGGTCTCAGAAACTGAAATACCACATCCAAACTTCTGGTCGATCACTCCATGCTCAGGAGATCAGCTTCAATGACATCCGCACCACGCTGCAAGCTCTTTATGCGCTCTACGACAACGCCAACAGTCTCCACACCAACGCGTATGACGAGGCTGTCACGACACCGACAGAGGAATCGGTGCGTCGTGCCTTGGCGATTCAGCTGATCATCAACAAAGAACTCGGGCTCAACAAGAACGAGAACCCCCTCCAGGGCAGTTTCATCATCAATGAGCTCACCGATCTTGTTGAGGAGGCGGTCCTCATCGAGTTCGAACGTCTCAACAGTCGTGGGGGAGTGCTCGGTGCGATGGAGCGGCAATACCAGCGAACCAAGATTCAGGAGGAGTCGCTGTATTACGAACAGCAGAAGGAATCTGGTGAATACCCCATCGTCGGAGTCAACACATTCCTCTCCAAAGAAGGCTCGCCGTTTGAAGTTCCCGACGAGTTGGTTCGTTCCACCGAAGACGACAAGAAGCGTCAGATCTCCAATCTCCAAGCCTTTCAGGGTCGGAACACCGCCGCGAGCGAAAAGTCACTGGAAGCTCTGCAGCGGGCCGCTGTCCACAGCGAGAACCTGTTTGCCCAACTCATGGAGACAGCGAAAGTGGCCTCTCTCGGGCAGATGAGCCACGCCCTCTATGAGGTGGGCGGCCAGTACCGTCGGAACATGTGATCGGGCTAGCACCCACGTCGCAATTACTCTTTCCATTCTTCTAGAGCAGACATCTATGACACGTAACGTTCCCAACAAGCCATCACTCGACGGTCTCGAGGCCAAATGGGATGAGCGCTGGGAAGAAGCCGGCACATATCGATTCGACAGATCGAAGAAGCGGGACGAGATATTCGCTATCGACACACCTCCTCCAACAGTTTCGGGGTCACTACACATGGGGTCGGTGTTCGGGTATGTCCAGACTGACACCCATGCCCGCTACCGGCGGATGGCCGGCAAAGAGGTCTTCTACCCGATGGGATGGGATGACAACGGGCTCCCAACAGAGCGACGTGTCCAGAACTACTACGGCGTGTCCTGTGACCCGGGCCTTCCATACGATTCGGACTTCAATCCGCCGGAGGAAACCCACGACCCAGTCATCTCAATCAGTCGGCGAAACTTCATCGAGCTGTGCCACTTGCTCACCCAAGAGGACGAGAAGATCTTTGAGTTGCTGTGGCGCACCCTCGGGCTTTCGGTCGATTGGAAGCAGTCGTACGCCACCATTGATGCGCACAGCCAACGCACCTCACAAAAAATGTTCCTGCGCAACCTGGCCCGCGGGGAGGCTTACTCCCAAGAGGCTCCGGTCCTCTGGGATGTCGACTTTCAGTCGGCTGTTGCCCAGGCTGAACTCGAGGACAGGGAAAAGGGAGGTGCCTACCACAAGATTGCCTTCCACAAGCCCGATGGTGAGCCGATTTACATCGAGACCTCCCGACCGGAGTTGATTTGTTCCTGTGTCGCTTTGGTGGCACACGCTGAAGACGAGCGATACCAGCCGTTGTTCGGTTCGACTGTCAGCTCACCATTGTTCGGTGTCGAGGTGCCTGTCGTTGCCCACGAGCTAGCCGACCCTGAGAAAGGCACTGGCGTCGCCATGATCTGCACGTTTGGCGACACCACCGATGTGACGTGGTGGCGTGAGCTGGAGCTCCCGACTCGGGCGGTCATCCAACACAACGGACGCTTCCAGTCCGAGCCTCCCGAATGGCTGTCCAAGGACGGGGCTGATGTGTACGCCGAGCTGGCTGGTTTGTTTCCCAATCAGGCTCGTCGGAAGATGGCTGAGTTGCTGGCCGAATCAGGTGATCTCGACGGTGAGCCGAAGCAGATCATGCATCAGGTCAAGTTCTACGAGAAAGGCGATCGCCCACTAGAGATCGTCACCAGTCGTCAGTGGTACATACGCAACGGTGGTCGTGATGACGATCTGCGCAAGGAGCTCCTCATACGTGGCGAAAACCTGGATTGGATCCCTGACTTCATGGGTATTCGTTATCAGCATTGGGTCGACGGGCTGAATGGCGACTGGCTGATATCCCGACAACGCTTCTTTGGGGTCCCCATCCCCCTCTGGTATCGCCTCGATGAAACGGGAGCGATCGAGTATGAGAGCCCACTGATTCCGAACGAAGATGATCTTCCGATTGACCCCAGTTCCCATGTGCCGATTGGCTTCAAAGAGTCACAACGAGGCCAACCTGGCGGGTTCGCCGGCGATCCAGACATCATGGATACGTGGGCAACCTCGTCGTTGACTCCCCAGATCGCTGGGCATTGGGACAACGATCCGGACCTCTGGGAGCGTGTGTTCCCAATGGACATCCGACCCCAAGGCCCCGAGATCATTCGGACTTGGCTCTTTTCGTCGACAGTGAGGGCTCACTTCGAACATGGTGTCCTGCCTTGGCAAACGGCGACAATCAACGGCTGGATCCTTGATCCCGATCGAAAGAAGATGTCAAAATCGAAAGACAACGTTGTCACGCCCCTGCCTCTGATCGAAGAGTATGGATCGGAAGCGGTTCGGTATTGGGCATGCAACGGTCGACCGGGTGTAGATACTGCGCTGGACTACGGCGTGATGAAAATCGGCCGGCGGCTAGCGATCAAGCTTCTCAACGGTGCCAGATTCGCTCTTGGTTTTTCCGATTCGGATGTTGATGTCTCAGCGATCACAGAGCCCCTTGATCGATCGATGTTGGCTGGGCTTGCTGAAACGGTCGATCGGGCCACCAACGCCTTTGAGGCCTACGACTACACAAGAGCCCTAGAAGCGGCTGAGAAATCCTTCTGGGCCTGGACGGACGATTACCTGGAGTTGGTCAAGACACGGGCCTACGGCGAAGGGCCGACGGCGACGTCTGCTCACGCGGCACTGCAACTGGCGCTTTCCGTCTACCTCCGATTGTTTGCGCCGTTCCTCCCGTTTGTCACCGAAGAGGTTTGGAGCTGGTGGCGAGATGGGTCGGTGCACAGGGCTGCATGGCCGTCAGCTGACGAATTCGCTAGAGCCGCTAGCGACTCGCGGGTGTTGGAATCAGTGAGCAATGTGCTTGGTTCGGTACGACGTGCCAAGTCTGATGCCAAGGTCTCCATGCGGGCGGAGGTGAACCGCCTCTATGTGACAGGCTCCGCTGAGGAGGTCGAGTTGATCCAACAGGGAGCCGGTGATCTGCGTGAGGCGGCCCGCGCAACGGAGATCCTCTATTCGGATGGTGAGTTTTCGGTGGAGTCGGAGCTGGCGGACTCGAGCAGCTGAACCAGTCGGTCATAGTCGCCATCTACAGACTTCTGCGCCCACCGGCCAATAAGTGGTTCAACGAGCTTGGCGGAGCCTTTCTCCGGTCCGCCGGTGATGTCGGCCGATACACGACACGAGGTGTCGTCGACTGGCTCGACTTTTCTGACCACTTGGATCGGAAATGTGGACTTGATTGTCTTTATGACGATGAGCTGTCCAGGCTCGTAGCGTGTGACCTCGAATGTCGACAGAATGTCCCGATCCATGAAACGAGCCTTTTGCTCGTAGGTGGATCCAACGGAGATCGGGGGGTCAGTGGTCCATTCGCAAGATTGCATCCCGTTCTGCCACTTGGGGTTGTTGGAGGCATCGGAGAAGAAGTCAAATACTTGGTGGGCGGGGCGAGCAATGTCCCTTGTCGCCGTCATCTCCATGAGCGGAACGTTACATTCACCCACGGCTGGAGGGTGGTGGGGAGACCGTCCGCTACATGAAGTTTGCAGACATTGCAGAAGTTGAGTGAGTGCGGCGAGGAGTAGAGGCCATTGTCAATGCGTGCTGTGAGTCTCGCTAGCTCCAAGTCAAGCTTCGGGGTGGCGGGAATCGCCGGCCACCCCTAAATAGGTCGGCCTTGCCCAACAAGATCGAGATGTTCGAGGAGTTCTAGAGTCACCGTCTCATCCTGATGTACCAATGTGTGGTGGTAGCGGCAGAGGAGACAGAGGTTGTCGAGATCTGTGGTGCCACCATCGGCCCAGTGTTTGATGTGGTGGGCGTCACACCAGCGGGGACTCCGGCCACAACCGGACATGATGCAGTGACGGTCCCTGGCGATCAGAGCTCGGCGTGTTGCCGCCGGGATGATCCTCGTCTTACGGCCCACATCAATTATCTCGGGCTCAGTGTTCCAGACGATCCGACTGACTGATGAATCGCAGGCGAGTTGACGAATTGTCGAAACTGTCAGAACCGCTCCGCTCTCGGTTTCGTGGAGACCTCCAGGACTGGCTTCGAGAGCATCGACGTCGACATGGATGTTGAGGTGAGGTTTTTCTCCACCGATCTCGGGTGTCTCGGTACTTTCCAGGAACCCACGCGAGAGATCCTCGAGTGCGTCTGCTCGACGCTGAGATGGAGTGCGATCATCGTTCTCGGTTGGTGGTGGCATCAGGGCGTCGATCGCCGTCATGAATGACTCACCGGCGGTTTGCGTGAGTGAGAACTCGCCTTCGACCGTCCCATTGGCTTTCCGACTGACCTCAAGGCGTCGCCGCTCCATCTGGGTCTGCTCGTCGATGAGGACGCCGGGTTTGTCCGCTGTTGCTCGCCAGTAGTCGAGAACCTTGCGTGTTTCGTCATAGCTGTCGCCAACGATCTCAAGAAGCACCGGTTCGGCGTCCGGGTACTTGGCGGGCATCTGATCTGAGGCTTGAAAGAGAAGCTGCGCCTGGTCGGTGGAGATCTGGTTGTGTTTCCAAGAGAGGAATGTGGCTCTGAATTTGCGGGCGGCACGGGCCATCGCGATCCAGGTTTTCGCATGGCCCCCGCTCATTCGGCCTCGTTTCTTCAGATAGGCAAGCGTCGACGTGAAACCAAGTATTCGATGCCCACTGCGGGCATCGAACGCTGCAACGGATTCGGTCCATTCGAGATCAAAATGTGTGCGCACTGCTGCCATCAGCATGATGTGCTCGTCTAGCTCGTCGATGTCGATCGAGCCCTTGTTGTCCAAAATCTCGAGGACGATCGTTCGTCTCTCTCCCTTTCCCATGTTCACAACGTACAAACCGGGTGTGACAGGAATGTCCCGAATCGGGCAGCGTATGGCAATTGTTTGAGATATCCCTTGGATTGCACATGTCAGGTTTCTCCGAGGTCGCAATAACCTCGGGGGTGCCTGTGGGTGAGATTCTGAATCGTCAGTTGTGGCGTCGACTCCTGGTGGTTTGTGGTTTGAGTGCGGTCGCGGTGACGGCACCGCTTCTCGATCTATACGGCCGCAACCCCGAAGTCTTCGTCGCCAACCGAACCAGTGCCGGTGAAATGGTTCTGTTTGGGCTCATCGTCGCGCTCGCAGTGCCGGCGTTCTCTCTTTTGGTGCTGGTGGCAGCGGAATGGATCGGTGGTCGATCCCCCCAAGTCGCATACGAAGTGATCGTGGCAGTTCTGTCACTCGCCACAGGGTTCGTCGTTAGCCGTCAGGTCATCTCGGAGAGCGGCCTGGGGGCGGTGGCCGTCGCTCTCGCACTGGGTGCGTTTGTCTGGTACCTAGTTCACAAGATCGAGACGGTATTCGTCTGGGCCTCCGTAGCTTTGCCGCTAGTGCTTGTGATGTTCGCGGCGACATCTGACTCGTCGAGACTGATTTGGGAGTCGCCAGAGGTCGTTGCAAGCGACTCCGCCGTCGGTAGCCCATCGTCGATTGTGTTCCTGCAACTAGACGAACTTCCGCTCGCCTCGCTAATGGATGAGTCAGGGGAGATAAATGCTGCGCTGTTCCCCAACTTCTCCCGCTTGGCGACCGAAGGAACCTGGTACCGAAACGCCTTCTCGAATTCGATAGCCACCACTCAGAGTGTCCCGGCGATTCTCACGGGCAATCTCGGAGAGAAAGGGATGAGCCCTTCGTCTGTAGATCATCCTGAGAACGTGTTCACATTGCTGGCTGATACCTACGACATGCACGTCATTGAGTGGGTGGCCGACATGTGTCCAGAGCAGATCTGTCCTGACTATGCCGGTCGAGCACCAGCGCGATTCACGTCTCTTCTCAAGGACTTGGGCGTGGTTTACGGACATTTGACTCTCCCGATAGCGGCCCGAGAGGAGCTGCCCAGTATCGACAACGCTTGGAAGGGGTTTCTAGGCCAAGCAAAAACGCCAATCGGGACTGATGTTGCCATCGCAGGCCTGCCCGTACCGGCGTCGGGAGACCGGGTGGAGTGGGCCAACTGGGTGCAGCGTCTGACGAATGGAATCGAAGACAACATGGGTCCGACCTTCAGCTATGCCCATCTCGATGCGCCACATGTGCCGTGGGTGACCAATCCTTCCGGCACTCACTACGACCGGCCTGAGGATTACACCGAGGTCGAGGGCGTTCAGGGGAATGGACATTGGGGTCTCGACCCAAGACCTGCACTCCTTGGCTATCAGCGACATCTCTACCAATTGGGCTTTCTCGACACCATGCTGGGTCAGATGTTCGATCGACTGGACAAGACGAGCGAGTGGGACGACACAATGGTGGTGGTTGTTGCCGACCACGGCGCTTCGTTTGTACCCGGTCAGCACCGTCGATGGCCCAAAGACGACAACCGTGATGATCTCTACCGGGTGCCCTTATTCGTCAAGTACCCCGGTCAGAGCGCAGGGGAGATCGTGGACGCACCCGTATTCGGAACGGACATCGTCCCGACAATTGTTGAGGTTCTCGACGTGGAGACCGACTGGACGTTCGACGGCACATCTTTGTTGGCCGTTGGTGGAAGTGACCGCCCCCATGAGCCGATTCGCTGGTGCTGTAACGGCGATGGTGTGAGTACCAACTTGTCGGTCCTGTACGACCAGGTAGAGCGCAATCGGACCTGGATCCCCGATCAGTCGAGTTGGCTGACAGTCGCCGCTGTAGGCCCCTATGCCAATCTCCTGGGCCAGCCTGTCGAGGCGCTGGCTGTACAACAGACTGACGAATTGATTTGGTCACTGGACCGTGGTGCGGAGTTGGCCGAGGCCGACGTGGAATCGGGTCTATTACAAACGCTCCTCACGGGTCGCATCCAGCTCCCCCCTGGAACCGTCGAGGATGATTTGTTGGTGATAGTCAACGGTGAGGTAGCGGGGTTTGGGTTCGTCTCTAGAGACAACTCAGGTGGCGGTGCTCTTCGGGCGCTTCTTGCCGAGGGAGCGATCATCGATGGCCATAACCAGATCGACATTCTGATTCCGGGGCCGGGCGGAGATGGCTGGCTCGCCGGCGAGTCCGACGTGTTGACGCTCCATTTCTTCACCGCAGATGGCCGAGAACTCGACGTGAGGGCGGAGGGCAGCCGCCGAATCCAGGTCGACAAGGTCGTTTTCACCGATGGTGGATGGGAGTTGGTCGGCTGGGCTGCGGATGTGACCCGAAAGCTGACCCCTGACATGGTTTATGTGTTCGCGGGTGAAAAACTCATCGCTTCGACGGCACCAAATACAGAAAACAAGAACGTGGTGAGGTGGTTCGATTCCGAGGACCTGCTCGAATCAGGTTTCGCCTTCGAGATCGGGAGTGGCCTGATACCGCTAGACGTGAATCAATTGACGGTGATCGCCGAGTTCGACGGCGTCGCCGTTTCCGACCAGCTGAGTCTTGTCGGTTAGCGACAGACTGTTAGCGCGGGACAAGATCGAACAGCACACGAGTCCCACCCTCGAGGACGTGTTCTTTCCGAATATCGAAAGCTCGGTCCAGTAGGACCCTGAATTCCGCTTCGCTCCGTCCTGGGTGGAGCTCCTGTTCGAGTTTGTTGGCTGTCAACTTGCCCACCATCTCATCGTCGGGTGAGACGTACTCGAGGGCGACCGGGGCATCAAAGCTGCGTAGCCATTCGAGCACCGCGGCCGGGGGGATGCTCGCCGTATAGATGAGATGGTGAATCACGCCGTAGGCGATGACATGATCGGGATTGGCCCGCTCCATCAACGCTGGGCGCTCACGACCGGCCCAGCCTTGGGCTGGCGATGGGTTGGTCAGTTCGCTGACGACGATAGAGATGTTCTTGCCTTGGCTACGTCCGTATAACTCTTCGAGAACCGGCTCATAGCCGTCGACTGCGATGGCGAGAGCGCCGGTGTCAGCTGCAATGGTGGAGAAGTAGCCGTCATTGGCGCCAAGGTCGATCACGCGTTTCGGCCGGCTTCGACCCAACGCGTCTCGAAGAAACTCGCCTTTCGTCTTGCGATCCCTGCCGACGTGGTCACAAGTGTGATAGTCGGACCAGCCTTCGACACCGTGATCCCAGTGGAGGGACTCAACGAGAGATCGCAGCTTTCGGACGTTGGCCAAGATCAAGTCTGCCGAGAAACCAGCCGCCTTCAAATCTCCGCGCACCGAGGCGCCCGACATGCGCTCCTCCATTTTCGCCTGAAGGGAGACGTGCATCAGAGAACTCGGCTTCATCCGTTTCCCGCCCGACAGGATCTGCTTCATCTCGCCAGCAGTTGGACCTTCCATGTCGCCTCGAAGCCACGGCTGGAAGGGAAGTTCAGCCCACGCTCGAAGCATGAGAGGAAACAGGAACTGACGGGTGAACTGGCGGTATCCGATCCAAGGTTCGCCATCTCGATACTTCTCGAACGAGCCGATGTCGATGAACAGCGGGCTCCCGTCGACGAACTGGATGTTGAAGGGCGTGGCATCTTTGATGGTGATCCCCGAGGCGAGGGCATCGGCGAGAAGATCGAGTTGGAGTAGGGCAGCGTCTCGCAACATCGAGAAGGTCCACTCATATGGGTACGAAACGAACGGGATGCGTGGATGTTGGAGAGCACCGGCGGCACCGTTAGGTGCGTTGTCGAGTTTGGTCGTTGCGATCAAGCGTCCGGACTCCACTGCGTGGCCGAAGAACGGGCTTGGCTCCAGGTGTTCCCAAGCCTCGAGACCACGTTCGTCGAGTAGTCGAAGCACACGATCACCCTCGAAGACAACGCGAGACGCAGGATCCCGGAACGATCCCGGGTCGGCCGAGATCATGGAGTTCAGGACTCGGAGTTGACGGCTGTCTCGTCGCTGACGGTTTCCGGCTCTGCTCCGGTTTCAGCTTTGGCAATCGCCTTCTTGCCCATCATGCGAGCTTTCCATGCCCTGAAGGCGACGGCAATACCCGCCAGTCCACCAAGAACGGCCTGGAGTATCAGGCTTCCTGAACCGGCGTCCAAATATCCAAAGATCATCTACTAGCTCCTAGAGAGTCCGACGGATCACCGCCGAAGGAAACATCTTCGTCCAAGTCTGGTCGCATGCCAACCCTCCGCACGACCTATCTGCGATAGATCATCTTGCCGTTGTGGTCTCCTTCTCGAATACGACCGGTGAGTCGGAGATGCTCAAGATGGGAAATCGTCTCCAAGAACGCAAGTCTTGACTGGAGGGGGTCGAGATTTGGACGAAACGACTTGACCATCACGTCCCACGCTGTTGTGTCGCTTTCTCGTACCAGGTCAGCCATGTCGAGAAGACGTCGATCGTGATGCAGCAAGATCTGCCGGGCGCGCTCGTCGCCATGGTCGATCAAAGTTCCGTGGGCCGGGTAGGTGAGGCCGATATTCAATTCGACCAGCTTCTGGAGTGAGTTCATGTATTCGCCAAGCGGGTCTTCGAGGAATGTGTCGTACATGATCACCGGTGAGATCCGGGGCAAGACGTGGTCGCCGGAGAAGAGAATTCCCGTGCGGTTGTCGCGAACACAGATGTGGGCCGGTTCGTGACCGGGAGTGTGAACGATCTCGAGGTGACGGGCACCGCCAAGGTCAATTCTGTCACCGTCCTCGACGGTGTGATCTGGAGGGTCGATAAGTGGCATGTAGTCGGGTCGAATAGCGGCGGTGGTTTCTTCTCGGACAGCATCGGGTACACCATGTGTGGATGCGAGAGCCTCCAGGCGCTCGATATAGCCAGGAGTGTCGTTGTAGATGTCGACGAGTTTCGAGGCGCGTCGGTGCATCACAAAACGACAGCCCCACTCGCGGACCAGACGTGCTGACATTCCGAC
>CAXMOW010000003.1:0-16349 GCA_964195235.1 uncultured Acidimicrobiia bacterium
CCTGAGCTTCTTTCTGTTCATCGTCCTCACTATCACCGGTATCTTCCTGATGTTCTATTACACGCCAACCGCTGAGCTGGCCTACCCCGACATGCAGGCGCTCTCCACCGATGTGGCGTTTGGTTCATTGGTGAGAAACATCCACAGATGGGGAGCCCACCTCATGGTGTTGTCGGTGTTTCTCCACATGAGCCGTGTTTTCTATCACGGTGCCTACAAGCCTCCACGTGAGTTCAACTGGGTAGTTGGAGTCGTGCTTCTTTTCCTGACATTGTTCCTGTCCTTCTCCGGATACCTGCTGCCCTGGGACCAATTGGCCTTGTGGGCCGTGACAGTGGGCTCCAATATGGCTGGTTTCTCGCCGATTATCGGTGACCAGGTCAAATTCGCCCTGCTTGCGGGTGTCGAGGTAAGCGGAGCCACTTTGCTTCGCTTCTACGTGCTCCATGTGCTGGCGTTCCCATTCATCATCGTGATTTTCATGGCGATTCATTTCTGGCGGGTCCGCAAAGATGGCGGCGTCTCGGGTCCCCTGTAAGGAGTATTCAATGGTTGAAATCCCAGAGAGTCTCCTGAGGAGATCGGCAGAGGCGAAGGCCAAGGCCCTTGGTGTGCCGGTCGAGCAGGTCTTGGCCGAGATGAAAGGCGAAGGTCCCCCAGTCGAGGTCCCCGAGTTAGTTGTCGAGGAGACTCCATCAGTAGAAGAAACGCCGGCGGCTGCACCCACTACTGAAAAGGCCGCCTTGCCAGAAGAGGCGCCGCCCGAGTCCGACCCTGAACCCGAACTGGAAGTGGCTTCCGAGCCAAGTGCTTCTCCCGCTGCAGGGCGGGGGGAGTCCCTACCGGAGGTAGAGGAGGCGGAGGAAGCGCCTGCCGCGGTCGCCACGATGATCGAATCTCCCGATCCCGCAGCCGAGCCGCCCGATCCCGCAGCCGAGCCGCCCGATCCCGCAGCCGAGCCGCCCGATCCCGCAGCCGAGCCACCCGATCCCGAGACCAACGTTGATGGCAACGGCAAGGTTGCTGGGCTGGTCAGCCCGCGTCCTACGGTGCCTCCGACCGGAACACCCGAGGGTGTCCGCACCCAACGTCTGCTCACGGTTGTCAAAGCTCGGGCGATTCAGAACGTCAAGGCCGAGCCGACGGACAAGGTCAATACCTGGCCGCACCTAATGCTCATGGAGTTCGGAGCGCTGCTTCTCATCACCGGAATCTTGGTGATCATGGCCGTGGTCATTCACTCGCCGTTGTTGGATCCGGCCAACTTCAACGCCACGCCAAACCCATCCAAGGCGCCGTGGTATTTCTTGGGTCTTCAGGAGCTGTTGAGCTATTTCGATCCCCAGGTGGCCGGAGTATTAGTCCCGTTGTTCGTCGGTCTGATCGGTTTCATGATGGTGCCGTTTGTTGATAAAAACCCATCAACCCGCCCCAGCGACCGCAAATTCGCGATTCTTCTCTATTCCATCTTCCTGGCCGGCTCGGCAACGCTCACGATCATTGGTGTGTTGTTCAGAGGGAAGGGGTTCAACTGGTCATATCCCTGGAAGGACGGCATCTTCTTTGATGACTTAAAGGACTGGGTCGACTTCGAATGAGTTTCACCGACATGGTCCTGATCGGGGTGGCATTATTCGCCATTCTTGGTGCGATTGGCGCCTTCACCATCGCCTACCGGCGTTCGGAGAGGGACAAGCCGATTGATGCAGGTGCCGGGCTCAGCGACGAGACCCTGAAGTCGGACCGTTCGATGGACGGTGTTCGGGTCGAGCCTATCCCCAGGATGGAACCCGAACCTGTCGAAGAGATAGCGGCCGAAGGGGTCGTTGTCGAGATCGAGTCCGTGGATGAGCCCGTACCTACCGCGGTGGCGCTACTGGAGACTCAGCGTGTCGTCGAGGTGACGCCGGAGGAGTCGGGGGTAACACGGCGGCAGTTCTTCAACAGGGCACTGAGCGCGACCTTTTTCGCATTCCTGGGCATGCAGGGGATTTATTACCTGACGTTTTTCTGGCCCAAGCTGAGCGGAGGATTTGGATCTGATGTTGACGCCGGTGAAATCGGCGCAATCCAAACGGCCGTTTTTGCGTCAGATGGGTCGATCTTGCCGTTGTTCGTCCCCGAGGCGAAGGCATACATAGTCCCGGCCCCGGCTTCGTCGGCTTCTGAGCAATTCGATGGGAAGAGTGTCACCACAGACAACTTGATGGCTCTCTTCCAACGTTGCGTCCATCTTGGCTGTCGTGTGCCCTGGTGTGGTCCTTCACAGGGGTTTGAGTGCCCATGCCATGGATCGAAATACAATTCGATCGGCCAATACTTCGCCGGTCCCGCTCCCCGCAACCTCGACCGTTTCGTCGTCGAGAATCAGAACAATCGCTTGATCATCCGCACCGGTCAGGTCGTGGAGACCTCCCGGGCGCCGATCTTGACGGTCAACTACCCCCAAGGCCCGAGTTGTATCGGTGGTGCGTAGGGGATGACCGCCGACATCATCACTGTCCTCGCGGTCGTCGCCGGAATCCTTTGGCTTGGCCTGATGGTTGTTTCTGCGCTTCGCAACCGTGGAGGCGAAGAGGTTTCACCGAACCTCAAACCAGGGATTGATGACCAGCAACTGGAGACCAGACGTCTCGAGAAAGGCCAGAAGGTTGCCATCGCATTTTCGGCGTTTCTCGCTATTTCCCTGCCGTTGTACTTCCTTGGTGAGACGAATCGCCAGGAGGGTTTTGTCGAGGAGTTCGCACACGAGTCGATCGAGCGTGGTGAGCATCTCGTTGAGGAGTTCGGGTGCTTCAACTGTCATGGTCCACTTGGTGTAGGTGGGATCGCACGTTTTGTCGAGAAGCGGTCTGGTGTTGCGGTCTCGTGGGCTGCGCCGTCCCTCGATGACGTCCTCTATCGCTTTGACAAGAGTGAAGTCAACTTCTGGGTCACCTTCGGCCGCGGCAACACGCCGATGCCAGGCTGGGGATTGGCAGGCGGGGGTCCGATGAATGAGGCCCAGGTTGATGATGTCGTCAACTATCTGGCAACGATTCAGATCTCTCAGCAGGCCGCGGTGGACAAGACACCGGTGATGCTGGCCGTTCAGACCAGTCGTCTCGACAACGCCGACGTCGCTATTGAGTTGGCGATAGTCAACCAGGAACAGGTGGTCGAAGAGGTAAAGCAGGCTAGTGAGGATGCCGCTTTCATCGTTCCTGCTTCGGAGTCGGCTCGTGCCATTCTTGACTCGGCTGATATCGGTATCGACACCGATGCCGACGATTTGTCCGACATTGCCGAGCAAGAGCTTTCCGAGCTGTCAACCGCGGCGGTCGAGTACTACCGAGAGGTCGATGCGATTGTGCTTGACCCGAGTGTCCCCGACGCCGAGAAGGCCGTGGAAGCGGTTACTCAACTCGAGGCCGCCATTGAGAAGGATCCGATACTCAAGCTCAGCCTGGCAGCGATCGAACAGATTCTTGCCACGGATGAAACCACCGAGGAGAACCCCGATGCCGACGGTGATGGTCTCTCCGACGCCGCGGAGAATGGCATAACCGGCCAGATGGCTGAGGCCAGTGTGGCGACCATCCCCTCGTCGATTGCCGAGGTGGTGCTCGATCCGACCAACCCGGAGTCGGTCTCAGGCGTTCCTGACTCGGAAACCGCCGGCACCATTGTCGGTGGCATGGAGTCGACCGCGATCAACACTTCAGTGGCGGTAGAGAATGTGGATCGAATTCTGCCTGAGCAGGAAGAGGGTCTGGCTTTCCTGAAGGAGTCACAACAGCTACGGCTGTGGGAGATTGACGTCCCCGGCGTCGCCGCGGCCATGGATGTGAGCGAAGAAGACGCCCAGCGGGCGGTGACCTTGTTCAACGCCAACTGCGCCCGCTGTCACACTGCAAGCTTCAGTGCCGGCGTCCCCTACACCGGCCCGGTCGGTTCGGGTGGGTTTGGCCCCGCTCTTTGGGATGGGCGCCCGATTGTCCAGTTCGGGTTTGCCGAGGACTACGCAGAGCCCGCCGACGACTTGTTGATCCAATGGCTGATCAAGGGATCCGAGGCTGAGAAACCCTACGGGATCAACGGTTTTGGATCTGGTCGAATGCCCGCCTTTGGAGCGATTCTCTCGGCTGGCGATATCGACCTTTTGGCGAAGTATCTACGTGCAAGCAGGCTGGACGGGATGGAATAACCGATGTTCTTCCGTGAGTTGTTTCGATCACTTTTCTCAGCGAATCTCTTCGTCACCGGGGTCTTGCTTTTTGCAGCGGCCGTGTTGTTGTTCTACGGGGCTATCTATCTCTTCAATTACACCAACCTTGGCAAGAAGCTGGGGTTCTTGATCAGCGGCGCCGCGGTTTTCGGCTGGCTTTCGATCACATCGATGCTTTTTGTGATCTATGCGCCTCGCGGTCCCAAGCCTGACAACATCGAAGGTCTCAACGCGATCGAGATCAGAGTGATCCCGATCACCTATCTGTTGGTCTCGCTAGTCCTTTTCCTAGTTTTTCTGGTGGCTCTCCACCAATTTGAGGAGTCCCAGGAGGGAGCGGTCACCTGAACCTCTCCGTCGCGTTGCTATAGCAACAGGTGGTGGAATCCGAGACTTCATGCACTCCGAACTCGCCCCGTCCGCCGAATAGTGGCAACACACCCCTCTGGATCAGAGTTCAGCACTCGATAGGTGAACCGAAGAACCTGGATGCCCAGCCCGGCAAGCTCGTTGTCACGTTGACGATCACTTTCGAAGTCTCCCGTCCTCGCGTGCCAACTTCGACCATCGGCCTCGAGCACCAGGTTCCACGAAGGAATGAAGAAGTCCACTCGAGATGGTTGACCGGCCAGAAGGAAAGGGTGCTCTCGCTGCCATGTGGGGACTTCCGCCCGGTAGAGCACCGATTCCAATAGTCCCTCCAGATAGCTAGAGCCGACCGTGGGGGCGCTTGGCCCCCGTTCTGCCACAAGCCGCCGCACCCGGACTATCCCGCGGCGACGACGGTTCGATTCACGTTCAAGTATTGCTGCGATCGCGTTCAAGTTGAGTCTCCGTGTGAGCAAGGCGTCATCGAAAGCCGCTTCCAGCCGAATGGGCCCGAGATCCGCCGCAAGGCAAATCAGCGTCTCAGCCACGGTGGTCACCGGGAAGCCCTTGACTCGTTCTATTTCCAACTCGTCGAAGTGTTCCGCTCGTATGACTCGTGCTGTTGCTGACCGAGCATTGGCACTCCCCGGAACCACAATCACAGGTCTCGCTTTTGGGAACCCGCGAAGGCCGTGGAGCGTGGCCCCAGACTGGCCTCCCACAACAGCTGACGATCTACTCAGGAGGGCCGTCCACATCTTGCGTTCCCATGTGGCGGCGGCGGACGCCAGACAGAAGACTCGGTGGTCGAGCCGAATCCACCGGGCCGACTGGACTAGGCGATTGACCGCGTGTTTGTCGAAACCCCACTGTCTGAGCTGGGCGGAATTGAGGACACCGTGTTGTTTCGCAGCCAGCCGGTCGATTGCGGCGAGATCTCCCACTCGACCACCGTTACCGATCCCACGACCTGGTTCAACCCCCTCGTTGGCATAGCAACAGGTGGTGCAATCCGAGACCTCTTGCTATAGCAACGAGAGAGAAGGGCGCTACCCGTAGTAGCTGAGGATTTGTAGCTCGGTGGAGAGGTCCACCTGTCTCACCGCAACACTCTCGGGCACCGTTACCCGGATTGGGGCGAAGTTGAGGATGGAAGCGATCCCAGCACCCACGAGATCCTCTGAGACCGACTGAGCTGCGTTTGCAGGCACGGCGAGGATGGCCATGTCGAAACATCCAAAGCTGCAATCCGATGGCATCTCGGCGAGATCCTGGATCTTCACGTCACTGACGAGCTGGCCTATTCGGGCAATGTCGATGTCGTAGATGGCGACTACGTCGAATCCACGTTTGCTGAGACCCGAGTAGCGGGCGAGGGCCGTGCCGAGGTTTCCAGCGCCGATGATGGCAACCTTGCGTCGGTTCTCGATGCCCAACTCACGACGAATCCTGTCTCTGAGGGCAGGTGCGGAGTATCCGACGCCACGTGTTCCTTGGAACCCGAGGTCGGAGAGGTCACGTCGGACATTGGCCGCGTTCACCCCGGCCGCGGAGGCCAGCGCTTCGGAGCTCACCGTCTCGGGGGTGCTTTCAGCATCTTCGATGAGCCGCAGGTATCGGGGGAGGCGTGCGACGGTTGCTCGGGACAGACCGCTCATGGCAGCGACCATACATCCATCTTTCGGTCTATCGATTTCGGTCTTCTACCCTCCCTCTGACATGTCTACAAGATCGGTTCTCGTGGTAGGGGGCGGCCCGGCGGGGTCCGCAGCGGCCTACTGGCTCGCCCGAGACGGCCATGAAGTGACCCTTGTCGAAAAGAAGGAGTACCCCCGGGACAAGACCTGTGGTGACGCTCTTACACCGAGGGCGATCCTCCAACTCCAGCAGATGGGTTTTGACTTTGATGTTGCGGGCTTTCACAAGGTCGTCGGACTCCGCTCCTATGCGGGTGACGAACTGATGATCGAGATGTCGTGGCCGGATCACAGCCGTTTCCCCAATTGGGGGGGTGTCATTCGTCGGCGGGACCTGGACGAACAGGTGGCCCGTCTTGCCGAGAAAGAAGGGGTCCAGATCCTGGAAAGGACCACCGCCACTCCGGTGATCGAGGATGGTGTGCTCACGTCTGTGACCCTGTCCAACGGTGATGGGTCAGACACCGTCACGCCCGCGGTGACCATCATCGCCGACGGATCAATGAACCGATTCGGGCGAGAGCTGGGGACGGCGCGGCGCAAGGACTATCCGATGGGGATGGCCGCAAGGGGTTATTACTCATCTCCGAAGTCGGAAGATCCGTTTCTCGAAAGCCAGCTTGACCTGAGAGATTCATCCGGCGCCACCATGCCCGGCTACGGATGGGTGTTCCCACTGGGAGACGGCACGGTCAACGTCGGTGTCGGTCTGCTCTCCACCTTCAAGAGATGGAAGCACGTCAACACCACACACATGATGAACGACTACGTCGCTACCGCTCCTGATCACTGGGAGCTGAGTCCGGAGGCGCAGTTAACCAAGCCCCTCGGGGGCAAGCTGACGATGTCCTTTTCGAAGGGCCCACTGGTTGGGGTTAATTGGATCACCATCGGCGACGCCGCCGGAGCGATCAATCCGTGGAACGGTGAAGGCATTTCCTACGCATACGAAACCGGTCGATTGGCCGCCGAATATGTGGGCACTGCGGTCGGGTCAGGCGAAATGAGTGCACTGAAACGCTATCCGCAGAGGCTCGAGGACGAATACGGCCTGTATTACAAGATGTCGCGGATATTTGTGAAGTTGATCGGGTACCCATCCGTTATGCGGACCGTCGCCCATACCGGTCTCCGGAGTCGGCCGCTGATGGAGTGGACTCTGAAGGTCATGGCCAATCTTCTGGATGAGGACGAGAAGCAGATCGGTGAGCGGGCATATGACTCTTTGGCCGCCATCGTCCGCACGCTCCCCACCAAATAGTGTTTCATCGGCGCGGAGCACTGGAGAATTCTGGCTTCTGCGCCGATAGCATCACGTGGTGATGAACAAACCGCCTCTGATTGCCTTCGATGTCAACGAGACGTTGCTCAGCCTTGCCCCGATCCAGGCAAGACTCGAAACCATTTTCGGAGTCGATCCACCCGTGGGTGAGTGGTTTGCCCGCATGCTTCATGGGTCGCTCGTCGCCAACGCCATCGACAACTATCGCCCGTTTGGCGATATCGGCATTGAAGCGTTGCTCACCGTTGCAGTGAAACGGGGTCTGTCACTCAGGGGTGAGGAAGCTGTTGATGTTGTTTCAGAGATGATGAGTCTTCCCCCTCACCCGGACGTGCCCGGCGCTTTGGAGCGTCTTCACGGTGCGGGGCTTGTAATGGTTGCGCTGACCAACGGCTCCGCAGTGGTTGCCAACGACCAGATCAAGAATGCTGGTCTCGCCCCCTATCTACAGCGGGTGATTTCGGTCGAGGAGGTTGGGCGTTTCAAACCCGATCCCGCTCCATATCGGCACGCTGCCGATGTGATGGGGGTGGCGATCGGTGACCTCACACTTGTCGCAGCCCACGACTGGGATTGCGCCGGGGCTACAGCAGCAGGGGCAGGCACTGTCTTTGTCAAGCGGCCAGGGGCTGTTTGGAGCATCCCGACCGACATGCCTGATGTCGTGGTTGGCGACATCGCCGACCTGGCCGATTTGCTGATCGACTAGAGCTCGGCCAGCGCCTCCATCACACGGTCCACTTCTCCGAGGGTGTTGTAATGAACGAATCCGACCCGGACCAAACCTCCCTGGTCGAGTACGCCCAGTTGTCGCATCACGTTGACGGCGTAGTAATGGCCCGACCACACGTATACCCCGCGATCTGCCAGACGAGCGGCGACCCCGGCAGGTTCGCGTCCATCGACGGAGATGGCGAAGGTTGGGCCACGGTTGCTGTTCACCTCGGGGACACCAAATAGTCGCACCTTCGGAAGCCGTTTGACTCCCTCGATGAAGCTTCGGGACAGCCCCTCTTCATGTTCCCTGATTTCGGTAAATGCCATCTCGAGCGAACCTCGTCGGGTGGCGCCGTCAGACCCCAACGAGGCGATGTAGTCGACTGCTGCCGTGACACCGGCTAGCGACTCGAAGCTCTGCGTTCCTGTCTCCCACTTCCCGGGCGGGTCGGAAGGGGCGGGACGCACCTTGTAAGCGTTTGTTCCGGCTAAAAGGTCGTGGCGTCCATACAGGACCCCGGTGTGTGGACCAAAGAACTTGTAGACAGAAGCAACTAGGAAATCGCAGCCAAGCTCGTCGATGTCGATGAGATGATGCGGTCCGGCATGCACAGCGTCCACAAATACGGTTGCGCCGACCTCATGAGCTGCGGCGGCGATCGGTGAGACGTCAACGTTGGTGCCCAATGCGTTGGACGAATACGCAACGGCGACGAGTTTCACCTTCTCGTCGATCAACTCGATGACCGCCTCCGGATCGAGGAGCCAGGTGTCCACATCGAATTCAGCAACCCGCACCTCAACCCCGCGATCCTCGGCTGCTCGTGCCCAGGGGGTGAAGTTGGCGTCGTGATCGAGACTGGTCAGAACAATTGCGTCTCCAGGGTTCCAGCCGGCGGCCAAGGCTCGACTGACTGCGAAGGTGAGGCTCGTCATGTTCTGGCCGAACACAACCTCGCCCGGGTCACAATTGAACATGTCAGCCATCGCCTGTCTCGCTCCCGCAGTGACCATGTCTGCAAGCTCGGATGACCCGAACCCACCGCCGAGATTGGAAACACCTTCGCTGAGGACCCCCGACATCGCGTTGATCACGCTCTGAGGAACCTGAGTACCTCCCGGTCCATCCAAGTACGCAACGGGGAAGCCGTTTTCCACTCGATTCAATGCCGGGAACTGGGATCTGGATGCGTCAATGTCGAACATGACCCGAGACGATACGTGTTTGAGATTTACCTCACAGTTTGAGGCCGTTCTAAGCTCAGAAACGTGACACTCGCCGACTATCTCCCCATCGGCATCATGTTGTTATTGGCTGGGGCATTTGTGACCGTGTCACTGGTTGCCTCGAAGTTCTTCAGACCGGATCGGCCCACACCGGAGAAACTCGATCCCTATGAATGCGGCATCGTGCCCGAAGTCGAACCGTCCCAGAGATTCCCTGTCAAGTTCTACTTGGTAGCGATGCTTTTCGTGATCTTCGACGTCGAGATCATTTTTCTATTTGCCTGGGCTTCGATCTGGACCGATCTCGGATGGTATGGCATAGGCGTCATGCTTATTTTCACGCTGTTTGTGGTTGAGACGTTGATGTATGTCTGGAAGCGCGGCGCTCTCGACTGGAACGTGAAGCGCCGAACCCGATATATCCCAGACCAAGCTCGAGAAGCGGCGTAGGCGGAGCGCGCAATTGGCGACCACACCACCGGGCAATCTGCTCATGACCACCGTCGAGAGGGCGGCGAAATGGGCACGCACGCGTTCGATGTTCCCCGCGACTTTCGGTCTCGCCTGCTGTGCGATTGAGATGATGGCGACAGGAACCGCCCACTACGACATGGCCCGTTTTGGGATGGAGGTTTTCCGAGCCTCGCCCCGGCAGGCCGACTTGATGATCGTGGCCGGCAGGGTTAGTCAGAAGATGGCTCCTGTGCTTCGTCAGGTGTATGACCAGATGCCGGACCCAAAGTGGGTCGTCTCCATGGGTGCTTGCGCGTCTTCTGGTGGGATGTTCAACAACTACGCCCTGATTCAGGGTGTAGATCAGATCGTGCCAGTCGACATCTACGTGCCCGGCTGCCCTCCGGGACCACAGAGTCTCCTGCACGGCATCCTCACTCTGCACGACAAGATCATGGCCGGGGAAATTGTCCGATGAGATCGGGTGTCCGACGAGATCGGGTAGTCAGATGAATGATGTCCTCGCCAGTCTCGCCGAGAAGTTCGATGACATCGATTGGTCGGAGTCGCACACCCAGGACGTCGCCCACGTTCCCGCGGATTTGTGGAAGGCATTTGCCGAAGAGGCCCAAAAGGCCGGTTTCGAATTCTTCTCCGATGTCACCGCCGTTGACTGGATGCGTCAACGATCCGATCGCTTCGAAGTTGTGGCCAACTTGCTTTCAATGAAGCACGGTCTTCGTCTCCGAATGAGCACCACGTTGAGCCGTGAGAATCCAACTGTCGACTCTCTGACCCCGCTGTGGCCCGGAGCCGGCTTTGCCGAGCGGGAGGTCTACGACATGTTCGGAATTGTCTTTGCCGGCCACCCCGACCTGACTCGGATCCTCATGCCGGACGACTGGGAGGGGCATCCGCTTCGGAAGGACTTCGGTGTCGGATCGGTGCCGGTCCAGTTCAAAGAATCCCACAAGGTTGACTGATGACTGACGAGAAGACGATCGACGCTTCCGAAGACACCATTGAAACAGTCGACGTCTGGGTCGCCGGTACCGAGGAAGCTGAGTTTCAGCCAACAACTGAGCCAGATCAGGAAATCGGCGCAGACGAGTCGGAGGAACGTCTGGCCGAGCAGTTCGGGTCGGTTGTCGAAGACGACTACGTGTTCGACGACGAAGTTCAAGACGACGAGCGAATGATCGTCAACATGGGCCCACAGCACCCTTCCACGCATGGCGTGCTTCGTCTTCAGATCGAATTGGAAGGCGAGATTATTCGGCGGACCAAGCCGATCATCGGGTATCTCCACACTGGCATGGAGAAGACGGCGGAGCAGCTGACTTTTGGCCAAGGCCCAACCAACGTCACCCGTATGGACTATCTGGCCCCGCTCCACTGTGAATTGGCCTACTCACTTGCCGTAGAGAATCTCCTGGGTATCGAGGTGCCGGAGCGGGCAGCCGCGATCAGAATCCTGATGACGGAGCTGAACCGCATTTCCTCACATCTGGTGGCGCTGGCCACCAACGGTATGGACATCGGTGCTCTGTCAATGATGCTCTACGGTTTTCGAGAGCGTGAGTCGATCCTGGCGTTCTTCGAGAAGACAACCGGCCTTCGGATGAACCACAACTACATCCGTCCCGGCGGTGTGGCTGCCGATCTGCCGCCGGGTTGGAAGGACGATGTCTCGGCCATCCTTGCCGACCTCCCTGGTCGACTTGATCAGTACGACGATCTCCTCAAGGAAAACCCGATCTGGCTTGCGAGGACCAGGGGCATCGGTGTGATCTCTCAGCAGGAGGCAATTGCCTTCTCAATCACCGGGCCGATCCTCAGGGCAACGGGTGTCGACTGGGATCTGCGAAAGGCTTTCCCCTATTCGGGCATTGAGAAGTATGAATTTGATGTGATTACCGGTGAAAACGGGGATGTTTACGACCGGTATCGGATACGGGTGCTGGAGATCGTCGAGTCGCTCAAGATCGTGGAGCAGGTGATGGACGCGATGCCCAAGGGTGACTACCGGGTCGATGACCGCAAGGTGACTCCTCCGCCTCGTGCCCGCATCGACGAGTCGATGGAGGCGCTGATCCATCACTTCAAGTTGTTCACTGAGGGATTCAAGGTCCCCGCCGGTGAGACTTACGTTGCGGTCGAGTCACCCAGAGGGGAGCTGGGCTGTTATCTGGTTTCCGATGGCCAGGCCAATCCCTATCGCATGCACACCCGGGCCCCCTCGTTCTACAACCTCCAGTCGTTGCCGATCACCATGGCTGACAGTCTGATGGCCGATACCGTCGCCACCATCGCTTCGATGGACCCGGTGATGGGTGACGTCGACCGATGAGATCGGTTTGAAGAACGATGCGATCGTTCTTCGATCGGTAGAGCCTTCTCCCTCAGGCAGGTCGGATGAAGTTCTTTAGGCCAACAACCCCAGACCTCCCGCTCGATCTTGTCGCCGACGTTCTGGCAACTCAATACGGCTTGGAAGGGGGCCTGACCTCGTACGTCAGCGAGAGGGATCAGAACATCCGAGTTGTCAGCGGCGAAGCCGCTTATCTGTTCAAAGTCTGCACTGCCGACGAAGACGAGGAGGTCGTTGATCTTCAGATCCAGGCTTTGCGCCATGTCGAGCGGGTTGACTCCGCCGTTCCGATACCTAGGGCTCTGCCAACTCTGAGTGGTACGGACTTCGGCCACGTCACCAGTGGCAACGGAACCAGACACGTCGTTCGCTTGCTGTCTTATCTCGATGGCGAGGTTGCCGACCGGCCCGAGTACGACACACCCGAGTTCCGTCGCGATACAGGAGCCAAACTCGCTGGATTGGATCGCGCCCTTCGAGGGTTTTTTCATTCGGCCGCACGTCAGGATCATCCCTGGGATCTGATGAGAGTTCCTCGACTGCTCGAACATGTGGATCACATCGCTGACGAGTCGACCCGGCGCAAAGTCATCGCCATCCTGGAACGGGCTCGGGACGAAACGATACCGGCATGTGTCGGACTGCGTCATCAGGTGATACACCAAGACGCACACACATCGAATCTCGTCCTTGATCCGGTTCGGCCGACCGAGGTCACCGGGATCATCGATTTTGGGGACTTGGTTTATGCGCCACTGATTGTTGAATTGGCAGTCGCTGCCTACCTCTCAGGGCGACCCGACCCCTCTCCTCACGCATTGGTCGACATCGCTATTGGATTCGATGGGGTCACACCGCTTGAAGAAGCGGAAGTTGATGTCCTCTACGACCTGGTGCTGGCCCGGATGGCGATGAGTGCGACGATCGTTGCTGCCCGGCAGGCATTGTTCCCCTCTGAGTACTCTTCCGAAACCGATCAGGACCTGGTCTCGCAGAGAATCGGGAGAGCGGTGAAGGCAGCGCCGGATGTCACCGACCAACTTCGTCGGGTGCTCGGATTTTCACGAAGGTCGGCGTCTCTTGCGACAGCTCAACTCCACGCGAGAAGGGTTGCCTTTCTGGGAGAGCACTCGCCCTACTTCTACAAGGTGCCGTTGCACGTTGTGGCTGCGAAGGGGATGTGGATCGAGGGTGCAGACGGCAAGCGATACCTCGACTTTTACAACAACGTGCCAACCGTCGGACACAACCATCCGCAGGTTGTCAATGCCGTTTCTCGCCAACTGGGGACCCTCAACACCAATACCCGGTACCTGTACTCGGTAGTCGTCGACTACGCCGAGCGGCTGACGGCGACTCTTGGCCACGACCTGGACGTATGTCTGTTTGTCAACTCGGGGAGTGAGGCCAACGATGTTGCCAGCCAGATCCTCAAACAGCGGTCTGAGACTGATCGGCTGTTGGTGATAAAGGGCTCCTATCACGGCATGACCGAGGCCGCACTTGCAATTACTGGCGAGGACGACTCCACGGCCCCGAATGTCACCACTATTGACATTGACCGTCCCACCGAGTCTCTTCCGGATTCACTGGCTGGCTTCTTCGTTGATCCGGCCCTCACCTCCAATGGGATCCCGACGATTCCGCCGGGTGTCTTCGCCTCGATTTCGCGGGAAGTGAGGCAGCGAGGAGGTCTGGTTGTGGCCGACGAGGTTCAGGCAGGTTTTGGCCGCACCGGTGTGATGTGGGGTCATGAACAGCAGGGTTTCGTGCCCGACATCGTGACAATGGGGAAACCGGCGGGCAATGGACAACCGCTGGGTGTGGTTGTCACCCGTCGAGAGATTCTCGACGACTTTCTGAAGCACACCGGGCTGTTCAGCACATTTGGGGGCAATCCGGTGTCCAGCGCAGCCGGTCTTGCCGTCTTGGACGTAATCGATAGGGAAGGTCTGGTCGAGAACTCTGCGGATGTAGGGGCATATCTGAAGGATTCACTTCGAGAACTGGCTCACTCCCAGGAGTTGATCGGAGCCGTTCGCGGGAATGGATTGATGGTCGCTCTCGAGCTGGTGACCGGCGGCGAGAAGAAGACACCGGCAATTGCCGAGACAGCCCAGCTCATCGAACTGATGAGAGAAGCCGGGGTCCTGGTTGGTGCGGCCGGGATGACCCGCAGCGTTCTAAAGCTGCGGCCGCCGTTGATTGCAAGCCGAGAGGATGTGGATTTGTTGGTCAAAGCGTTGGATTCTTCGTTGTCGCGATTGAGAACCACCGCTTGAACCTGGTTTCACTAGCACTCGTCTTGACCCCTAATCTGCGAAACCGATGAGTCACTGGTCCGAGGCCACCAAGGAACGGGCCCGCGAGATCATCTCCCGATACCCGGAGAAGCGATCAGCGGTAATGCCCCTGCTCTATTTGGCTATGGCCGAGGAGGGGTATCTGACCAGCGAGGGGATGGAAGAAGTCGCTGTTTGGTGTGGGATAACTCCCGCCCAGGTCAGGTCTGTCGCCAGCTTCTACACAATGTACAAGCGCGAGCGGACTGGAAAGTATCTCGTCTCCTGTTGCACCTCGATCTCCTGCATGCTTCTCGGGGGCGATGATGTCCTTGACGCTTTGGAAGATTCCTCAGGGGTCCCCCATGGCGAGACCGACGATGAAGGTCTCCTCTCGATTGAACACGTCGAATGCATCGGTGCCTGCGGTGGCGCGCCAGCCGTCCAGGTCAATTACGAGCTAGTCGAGGGTGTGACCCCGGAAAAGGCACGGGAGCTCATTCGCTGGCTTCGGACCGCTCGGCCAGGTGTGGTCAACACCGATGAGATGCAAGAGCTTTTTGGAGGTCCCCGTAGTTTCGATTGGGCCATCCGTGAAGAAGACGGGGCGGTGGGCCCGTACCCGGCGTTCCAGCCGTTGGGCACCGTCGGAAGTGACGGTGGCGGTTGACGACACTTCTGGTCACAAAGCGGATGATCGATCATCCCTCCGACTCACACACGCTGAACCGTTATGAGTCCACCGGTGGGTATACCCAGGCAAAACGCGCAATGGGCATGTCCCGCGACGAGTTAGTAGATGAAGTCAAGGCCTCGGGGCTCCTCGGAAGAGGTGGCGCAGCTTTCTCGGCGGGTCTCAAATGGAGTTTCCTCGCACCCGCCCGGCCCGCCTATCTCGTGATCAACGGCGATGAGTCCGAACCCGGGACCTTCAAGGACCGCCAGCTGTTAGAACGCGACCCCCATCAGATGCTCGAAGGGATCATCATCACCGCGGTCGCCAACGAGGTTCATCATGCGTTTATCTACATCCGCGGTGAGTACCCAAAGCCGGCACGACGGGTGCAGACCGCTGTCGACGAGGCCTACGCCAACGGATACTTGGGTCAAGGGATCTTTGGCTCAGACTACGACCTCGAGTTGACAATCCATCTCGGTGGCGGCGCCTATATCTGTGGCGAAGAGACTGCAATGATCAATTCTCTCGAAGGTCGACGCGGAGAACCCCGGCTCAAGCCGCCTTACTTCCCGGCGGCCAAGGGTCTCTACATGATGCCGACCATCGTCAACAACGTGGAGACGGTTTCCAACCTGCCCCACATCCTTTCCATGGGATCGGGCGACTATGCCTCGCTGACCGGGAACACCGATACCGGCACTTTCATGATGTCACTGTCGGGCCATGTCAACCGTCCTGGCAACTACGAACTGCCCCACGGCATCACATGGCGAGAACTGATCTATGACGTCGGGGGTGGCATCACCGGCGATAAGGAATTGAAGGCCTGGATCCCGGGCGGCGCCTCCGCACCCTGGTTTGTGCCCGAAGGGCATCTCGACCTGGAGATCACCAAAGACGCAACCGCCGCCGCCGGTTCGATGCTTGGCTCGGGCGCAGTCATTGTGATGGATGAGGACACGTGCATGGTCAAGGCTGCCGAGCGGGTAGTTCGTTTCTTTGCCCATGAGTCTTGTGGCCAGTGCACACCCTGTCGCGAGGGCACCACCTGGCTGGAGATGATCC
>CAXMOW010000003.1:16359-82492 GCA_964195235.1 uncultured Acidimicrobiia bacterium
GGCCAGGGCAGGGCTGTTGATCTGGATCTGATGGTTGACGTTTCCGACGGAATCAGCATCGGTCTCGCCTGGCCGCCAAAAATGACCACGATCTGCCCTCTGGGGCCGTCGGCCGTTTCCCCGATTCTGGCTCTGAAGACCTACTTTCGCGACGAGGTTGACGCCCATATGAACAACGGATGCCCGCTGAAATCTGTGGGGGCTGGCAAATCTGGAGGGACGACCCCCCGCCCGCTCAGCGATGAGAGCGCCACCAAGGATGGGCGATCAAGTGATACGGGGGCGTCAGAAGGGGTTCGCGGCCTATGACCGACCGCCAGCTCATCACCATCACCCTCAACGGTATCGAGAAGCAGGTCCCCGAAGGGGAGTTGATGATCAAGGCCGCCCAGGATGAGGGCACCTATATCCCCCGTTTTTGTTGGAACGAACGGATGAAACCGGTCGGGATGTGTCGGATGTGCCTTGTTGAAATCGAGACTCCTCGCGGTCCCCTGATGGTCACCGCCTGCACCAACAATGTCTCCGACGGCATGGTGATCGACACCGAGAATGCAGACGTTAAGAAGGCTCAGGAAGCCATTCTCGAGTTTCTTCTCGCCAACCACCCTCTGGACTGTCCGGTGTGTGACAAGGGCGGTGAGTGTCCACTACAAGACCAGGCCATCGCTTACGGGCCCGGTGAGTCACGTTTTGTGGAGATCAAGCGAACCTATGAGAAGCCGATCCCAATCTCCGATCTGGTTCTGCTCGACCGGGAGCGATGCATCCTCTGTGCGTTGTGCACGCGGTTCTCCGAAGAGATTTCTGGAGACCCCCTCATCGAGTTTCAGGAGCGGGGGAACGAGACCGAGGTCAACACCTTCCCCGACCTGCCCTTTTCGTCGTACTTCTCGGGCAACACCGTCCAAATCTGCCCGGTCGGCGCCCTCACGGCGAAGCCTTATCGCTTCCGCGCACGTCCCTGGGATCTTCAGAAGGTGGAGAGCTCCTCGGTGCAGGACACCGCTCACCCCCGTATGGAGATCCACGCCAGTCAGAACGAGATTCTTCGCTACATGGGTGTCGACAACGACGCCACCAACCACGGTTGGCTGTCGGACAAGGCGAGATTCGGCTTCGAGCACCTCAGGTCTGAAGACCGACTCACTGTCCCATTGGTCCGTCGTGGCGGCGACCTCATCGAGGTCAGCTGGTCCGAGGCCATCGACATCGTTGCCAACCGCTTCGGTCTGATCAAAGAGGAAGACGGTGGTGGTGCGCTCGGAGTGATCGGTGGCGCCAACGGCACCAACGAAGATGCGTACGCCATCTCCAAGTTCGCCCGGACAGTTCTTGACACCAACAACGTCGACTCTCGGATGGACGACGCTTTGTCATCTCATTTTCTGGCAGCGTCAGTGGACCGGGCAACGATCTCCGACCTCGACGGTGCCGACACCATCCTCATCTGGGGTCCCGACCTCAAAGAGGAACACCCCACTTTGTATCTACGTGTTCGGCGCGCCGTCCAAGAGTTGGGCAAGAAACTGGTGGTCGTCCATCCCCGTGCGACCGGTCTCGATGACCGTGCCGATATCAAGGTCGAGTACCGACCGGGTGGCGGTTTTCAGCTACTTGATGAGATCGCAGACGGCCAACATGAAGAACTTGCCATCGCCTTATCGGCTGACAAGGTTGTTGCCCTGGTGGGCATCGCCAGCCACGCCGACGGGCCCGATCTCGCCGAGTCCGTAGCAGCCCTGGTGAGGCAGAAGGCCGGAAGTTCTGCTCTGCTTCCACTGAACGGGCGTTCCAACACCTACGGAGCTTTGGACATGGGTTTGGCTCCCGATCTTCTCCCAGGTCGAGTCAACCTCGACTCGATCGGATGTGCCAACCTCGCTGAGTCGTGGGGTGAGATTCCCAAGACTCCAGGGAGGGACACTCGATCCATTCTCGAGGGTCTCGACGCTGGTGACGTCCGAGCGCTGTTGCTCGTCGGGGCCGATCCGTTGCGGGATACGCCGGATCCGTCGATCGCTGCGGCCGCACTCGACGCCGCCGAGTATGTCGTTTCGATTGACATGTTTCTCAACGATTCCAACCGAAACGCAGATGTGGTCCTCCCCGCGGCGGGTTTCGCCGAGAAAAGCGGGACAGTCACCAACGTCGAGGGACGTGTCCAGAAACTCAACCAGATCCGACCAGGGCCCGGGCAATCACGACCGGATTGGGCGATCATCGACGACATCGCCACGAGGATGGAATCACCTCTCGGACTTGCATCGTCCGAGATGATCAACAAAGAGATCTCGGTTGTTGCCCCGGCATACGAAGACGTCACCTGGGATCTTCTCGAATGGGACAAGCGAGATGGGGTCGTAGTTCCGATTCATGGGGCGCAGGCGATCAACCACATACCGGTTGCCGTCGGCGGGTCGGCGACCCCTCGAGCAGAGTTCACGCTTCATGTTGCTCGCACGATGTACGACGACGGAGTCCGCCTCCGGCACTCCATGTCGCTCGGCAAGCTCGCTCCTGGGCCCGTTGCTCACATCCATCCGACAGATGCGCCCAAGCTCGGAGCCAACGATGGGTACCAAGTGCGGGTTGTGACCAGCCAGGGTGAAGGAGAGTTCACGGTGGTTTTGGATGACGGAACACCGTCAGGAGTGGTTTATGTCCCGTTCAACCAGGTCGGTGGTGCGCAACTAGGTACCGATGCGGTGGTTCGGGTGACGGTGGTCTCGAAATGAGCTGGCCCGAGTTCGGAATCATTGTCCTCAGGGTCCTGCTGACGTTTGTCCTGCTCATGGTGGTCACGGTGATCAATGTTTGGGCCGAGCGAAAGATCGTCGCCGACATGCAGAGTCGAATCGGTCCCTCCCGGGCCGGCCCCTGGGGGATTCTTCAGACCGTGGCTGACGGGTTGAAGTTGTTTTTCAAGGAGTCGGTTGTGCCTCGCAAGGTCGAGCTTGGGATGTATCTCCTCGCGCCGTTCCTCGCCGTGATCCCCGCGTTCCTCATTTTCATGATGGTTCCATGGGGTCAGCCGTTCATGATCGGTGACTACGAGGTCGCCCTGCAGGGTGCCGATCTCAACATCGGGCTGTTGTTCATCTTGGCCATGTCCTCCTTGGCGGTTTATGGCGTTGTCCTGGCCGGATGGTCTTCGGGTTCCAAGTATCCGCTTATCGGAGGGGTCCGCGCCACCGCGCAGGCCATCTCTTATGAGGCGGCAATGGGTCTGGCGATGGTTGCCGTGGTGGTCTACACAGCCACCCAGGGTGACGGAGGAACTCTTTCCCTCGCCGAGATAGTGGAACGCCAGGGCGGGACGTGGGCTGGATTCATTCCCCGCTGGAACATCTTCCCGCAGATCGCGGCGTTTGTGATCTTTTTTATCGCCATTGTCGCTGAGACCAACCGCGCCCCTTTCGACCTTGTTGAAGCCGAGCAGGAAATCGTCGGTGGTTTCCACACCGAGTACTCCGGGATGCGCTTCGCCATGTTCTTTCTTGCCGAATACGTGAACATTTTCTCAATGTCCGCCATCGCAGCCACCCTCTTCCTGGGTGGGTGGAATGGGCCCACGTTCGAGGGCTTCCTCCCCGGTTTCATCTCAGCCCTACTTCCGACCGTTTGGTTCCTGATGAAGACGTATCTCATAGTCTTCTTGTTCTTCTGGCTCCGAGCCACGCTTCCCCGCTTGCGCTATGACCAACTGATGACCCTCGGGTGGAAGCGGTTGATTCCGGCCGCCCTGGCATGGCTGGTCGTTTCGACCGTTGCCATCGGCATTCGCCAATTTGGCGTGCCCTGGAGTTAGTCATGGGTCTGATCAAGGAACTCCTCAAAGGCCTCAGAGTCACCGGTGGGACGATGCTCCGCACCATCACCGGTAAGGAAATGGTCACCACCGAGTATCCAAAGGAGATGCGCCAAAAACCACAGCGGTTCCACGGGCGTCATGTGCTCAACCGTTACCCGGACGGCATGGAAAAGTGCATCGGATGTGAGCTTTGTGCCGGTGCCTGTCCTGCAGATTGCATCCATGTCCGGGGCATGGACAACGATCCTGCGGACCCGATGTCACCGGGGGAAAGGTTCGGATTCGTCTACGAGATCAACCTGCTCCGCTGCATCTTCTGCGGACTATGCGTCGAAGCCTGCCCGACCGAGGCGATCACCATGACCCACCTATTCGAGATGTCGACCACCAACCGTGAGGACGCCATCTACACCAAAGAGACCTTGCTAATGGACGCCCAGGGCAACGTGCCTCACATGTTTCCGGACGACCCGCTGGCTGACCAGGCCGAACTGGACACTGCAGATGGGTGGCTCCGTGCCACCGCCTCATCCGGCATGGCCGAATACGAGGGAAAGCAGATGTGGCAGGGAACCCCGGGTCCTGCCGATTGGGGAGCAGAACCATCCCAGGACATAAGTGACGCCCTGTCAGCACCGGACGGCTCAGATGATTGAAGCCCTTCTCTTCATTCTCATGGCGATCGCGGCCATTGCGGGTGCTGTGTCCGTTGTGGTTGCTCGCAACCCGGTGTATTCGGCGATGGGGCTTCTCGGGACATTGTTCTCGGTAGCTGTCCTTTATGTCCTTCAACTCGCCCACCTTGTCGCAGCCGTCCAGGTCATCGTTTACGCCGGGGCGGTGCTCACCCTCTTTTTGTTCGTGATCATGCTGATCGGCATCGACAAGTCGGAGCAACATGATGAGAAGCTGCCGCACCAGAAGGCAATTGTCGGGGGGATTGCCGGAGCGATAGTCCTTCTCGCCGGCGGGATCACGATCTTCGGTGACTTCGACTGGGTTCCGGCCGGTTCAGTAATCAACCCAAACGCGACCAATGGGACAATCGAGGCCGTCGCCGCTCCTCTCTTCACCGATTGGGTTTTGGCGTTTGAAGCGACGGCTCTGCTTCTAACCATCGCTGCTGCCGGCGCGATCGCTTTGGCCCACTACCGACGGAGGCCGAGTTGATCGACCCAGGTTTGTACATGGCTCTTGCGGCAGTGCTCTTTGTGATCGGTGCTCTCGGGTTGCTGCTTCGTCGCAATGCATTGGTGATGTTCATGTGCATCGAGTTGATGTTGAACGCCGTCAATCTCACCCTCATTTCAGCGGGTCGCGCCCTCAACGATATCAACGGCCAAGTCGCGGTCTTTTTCATCCTGGTGGTAGCGGCTGCTGAGGTGGTCGTCGGTCTTGCCATCATCGTGTCGGTTTTCCGTCTGAGGTCCACAGCTTCGGTTGACGAGTTGAGTGAGCTTCGAGGATGACCGAGTTGATCTGGCTCGCGATCGCGGTTCCGCTTGCGGGAGCACTGTTTCTCCACCTATTCGGGCGCTATCTGAAAGAGCCGTTGCCAGGGATCATCGCGTCTTTGGCTGTTGGCACGTCCTTCTTGATTGGCCTTGTCGCGGCTATCCCGTTCCTGGAAGGCGGTGCTCACGGCGAGACGATCCTTCTTTGGGAGTGGATGCCCGCGATCGGCGCCAACATGGAGATCCTCTGGGATCCACTCGCCGCGATGATGACGTTGATCGTCACCGGAGTGGGCGCATTGATCCACGTGTTCGCCATCGGTTACATGCATGGGGACGAGAGATTCCATCGCTTCTTTGCGATCCTCAACCTCTTCATCGCCTCAATGCTCACTCTGGTCCTTGCTGGCAATTACGCCATGCTGTTTCTCGGCTGGGAGCTGGTGGGGCTTTGTTCCTACCTTCTCATCGGCTTCTGGTTCAAGCGCCATTCGGCAGCGGCAGCAGCCAAGAAAGCGTTCATCGTCAATCGCATAGGAGACCTAGGGCTGATGGTCGGCCTGATGCTGGTTTTCACCGCCTTCGGGACCTTGTCTTACGCCGGGATCTTCGACCGGGCTGATGCCGAACTCACCACGGGTCTGGCCACCGCCATCGCTCTCCTGTTTTTTCTGGGAGCTGCTGGCAAGTCAGCACAGATCCCCCTGTATGTCTGGTTGCCTGACGCCATGGAAGGCCCGACGCCGGTGTCGGCTCTCATCCACGCGGCGACAATGGTCACGGCTGGCGTCTATCTCATTGCACGTTCAGCCGCCATCTATGAACTCGCTCCGGCGGCACAGGTGACCGTTGCCACCGTCGGGGCATTCACCGCTCTTTGGGCTGCAACGATCGCGATCGGGCAGCGCGACATCAAAAAAGTCCTTGCGTACTCCACAATTTCCCAACTCGGCTACATGATCCTCGCTGTCGGGACTACCGCCTACGTCGCAGGGCTTTTTCACTTGATGACCCACGCCTTCTTCAAGGCGCTCCTATTTCTCGGTGCCGGCTCGGTCATCCACGCCATGAACAACGAGCAGGACATGTACAAGATGGGCGGGCTGTTCAAGAAGATGAAAATCACGGGGATCACGATGGGTGTGGCAACCATCGCCATTGCTGGTATCCCGCCACTTGGGGGCTTCTGGTCGAAAGACGAGATCTTGGCTTCGGTGTTTGAGCGCGGTGGCTACTTCTCATTTCTCTGGGTCATTGGTCTGATTGCGGCATTGATCACGGGCTTTTACATGACCAGGCAGTTCATCCTGGTGTTCCTGGGTAAGCCTCGTTGGGACGACGGAGTGGAACCGCACGAGTCGCCCCGGGTGATGACGATCCCCCTGATCATCCTCGCGTTGTTGTCAGCCGTTGGTGGCCTGACCAACACACCGATCCGGCTCAGTCTTGAGCACTTCCTCGAGCCCTCTTTTGAGGCAGTCAGTCTCGCCCAACCGCCGGAGGAGACTTGGCTGTTCCTTGTGCTCGCCTCGCTATCGGTCCTCGCCGGAGCAGCTGGCATTGGTGCCGCCTGGGTCAATTACCGCAGGCCGCGGGAGGATTGGGAGCGCTGGGAAGGTGGCCTGGAGCCAGTTTGGACTTGGTGGGGGCAGGCCTACGGTGTTGACGATTTCTACGGCCGGACCATCGTCGCACCGGGCAAGAAACTGGCTGAGGTGTCGGCGTTCACCATCGATGTCCCCATCATCGATGGTGCCGTCAACGGTGTGGGTCGTCTTGTTCGCGGTCTCGGGGATTGGATCCGTCCACTCCAGACCGGCTACGTCCGCAACTACAGCGCCCTCCTTCTTGCGGGCACCGTCGCCATCCTCATCTGGCTCCTAGTGGCGGGCGCATGACCCCAAACCGCAAACCTCAGGTAGTACGGCCCGTATACGGGCCAATTTCGCTCATCTTTGCCCGCCCGTCGCAGGGGCCGAGATGCTGACCTGGCTGATCGTTGTTCCCGTGGCAGCGGCTGCCATCGTCGCCGTAGTGCCGAGCAAGCGTGAAGAGATCCACCTGCCCCTGGGCATCGCTCTTTCCATGCTTCCCCTGGCCCTGGCGGCCTACATCTTCTACGTGTTCGAGCCTGTCGCAGGATTCCAGTTCACCGAAAACGCTGTCTGGTACGAACCCTGGGGGATCAGCTGGAGCCTGGGTCTGGACGGAATCTCAATGCCGATGGTTTTGCTCACGACGCTGCTGGTGCCGATTGCCCTCGGGGCTTCCACTGGCATCAAGACACGTCGCAAGGAGTTTGTGGCCAACACTCTTCTCCTCGAGGCCGGGATGATCGGCGTTTTCCTCGCCACCGACTTGTTCCTCTTCTTCGTGTTCTTCGAGGTGATCCTCGTCCCCATGTACTTCATCATCGGGATCTGGGGAAGTGACCGTCGTAAATACGCGGCGATGAAATTCTTCTTATATACGGCGTTTGGCTCGGCATTGATGCTCGCCGGCATCATCGCCCTGGCACTCATTCACGCCGAGCAGTTCGGCAGCCCTTCCTTCGCCCTTGCTGATCTCATGAGCCTCGAACTCTCCCAGGGTGCCGAGCGATGGCTATTCGCCGGGTTCGCTCTGGCCTTCGCGATCAAGGTCCCGTTGTTTCCGTTTCACACGTGGCTACCCGACGCACACACAGAAGCTCCTACCGCCGGCTCTGTCCTGCTTGCAGGCGTTCTCCTCAAGCTTGGCACCTACGGATTGCTCCGCTACAACCTCGGTCTTTTCCCCGAGGCCTCAGTTGACGCGGTCTGGATAATGGGCACGCTCGCGGTGATTGGGATCGTCTATGGAGCCGTGGTCGCCATTGTCCAACCCGACCTCAAAAAACTGGTCGCCTACTCGTCTGTCTCTCACCTTGGCTTCATCGTCTTGGGCACGTTTGCACTCACTTCGGGTGGCCTCCAAGGGGCTGTTATCCAGAACGTCAACCACGGTCTGACTACCGGAGCCTTGTTCCTTCTTGTGGGAATGCTCTACGAGCGGCGACATACGAAGCAGATATCTGAGTTCGGTGGTATCCAGAAAGTCATGCCGATCTTTGCGGGCTTCTTCCTCTTCATGGTCTTCGCCTCAATCGGACTCCCCGGGCTCAACGGGTTCGTAGGAGAGTTCTTGATCTTGATCGGCAGTTACACGACGCTTCCGGTGCTGACCATCGTTGCCGCCTTGGGTGTGGTCCTTGCCGCCATCTATCTGTTGTGGGCCTACGAACGGGTGTTCACCGGGGTGCCCGAAAAGGAAGAGAACAAGATTCTCACCGACCTTTCACCGCGTGAGATCGGTTTACTTGCCCCGCTGGCGATCCTGGCTGTTGTCATCGGGCTCTATCCGAACATATTGCTCGACAAGATCGCACCGTCCACTGAACGTGTGCTCGATCACATTGAGGTGACGACCGGATACGAGGCGCCGACGCCAGGTCGTCTCGGAGATGTGTTTGTCGCTGGAGAGGATCACTGATGGTGACTCCCGATGTCCAGTGGATTGCCATATTTCCTGAGCTGATTCTTGCCTTGGGCGCGGCCGCTGTCCTCCTGGTTGAAGTTCAGTGGAAGCCTCCAATCAGCCGTCTTGGTCTGATCTCAGCCTTCACTGCTCTGTTGGCATTTGGGTTCACGATCTTGCAGTGGTCCCAGGCTGAAGATGCTCTCCGGCTCGGGTTTACCGGAGATCTAGTCGGGTTCTCCGGGATGATTTTGATGGACGGATTCGCAGTCTTCGGGCGGTTTGCCCTCATCTCCATGATGGGCCTGGGTCTCGTCGCTGGTTGGCGGTTTGTCGAGAGTCTCGGACGAAGGGGAGCCGAGGCCATCGCTCTTGTCCTGCTCGCGACTACAGGCTTCTCGATAATGGTGGCCTCCAACAACCTGGTCATGATGTTTCTGGGTCTCGAGGTCGGCTCGATTGCCCTCTACGTGTTGGCCGGCATGACCCGAGACAAGACAAGGTCAGACGAGGCTGCAATGAAGTACTTCCTGCTCGGTTCGTTTGCCTCAGCCATCTTTGTGTACGGCGTTGCCTTGCTCTACGCCGGAACGGGTGAGTTTGAGGTTCTCGCCATGCGTGGATTCTTCGAAGGTGTCATAGTCACGACACCGGCGGTGATCTTGATCGGGATGGGTCTGGTGATCGTCGGACTCGGTTTCAAGGTGTCAGCCGCACCGTTTCACACCTGGGCTCCTGATGTCTATCAGGGCGCCCCCGCGGGGATCACTGGCTACATGGCGGCGATGGCGAAGATCGCCGGGTTTGTCGCGATCGCACGCATCTTGATAACCGGCCTGCCTCAATTCGATCAGAACTGGATGCCCGTTCTCGCCGGGATCGCCACAGCCTCGATGCTCATCGGGTCGGTGGTTGCACTGGTCCAGCATGACATTCGGCGGCTGTTGGCGTACTCAGGCATCGCTCACGCCGGATTCATCATGACCGGGGTCGTTGGAGGAGCCACCAGCGGGATGTTGTTTTACGTCACGGTGTACGCAATCCAACTTGTTGGTGCTTTTGCGGTGGTCTCGGCTGTGAGCGGCGCTGACAGCTCTGCTGCGGAAATCGCCGAATATCGGGGTCTGGCGAAACGAAGTCCCGCGCTGGCAGTCTCGTTCGCTGTGCTCCTGCTCGGAATGGCCGGCCTACCTCTGACCTCTGGGTTTGTGGCCAAGTTTGGAGTTTTCACGGAGGCTTGGGCTGGCGGTTACGCATGGCTTGTCATCATGGGTGTGCTGATGTCAGTCGTGGCCTTCGCCTTTTACATGCGTGTGATCGTGGTCATGTTCATGGATGAGGCTGACGGTGATGGTGTCGCTGTTTCTGCGACTGCTCGATGGGCGGTCGGAATCGCAACCGTCGGGACCATCCTCATCGGCATCGTCCCTGGACCTTTGCTCAGAATGGCGGCCAATGCCTTCCCGCTCTAGACGCTTACTCCTCGCACTGGTAGCCAGTGGACTTCTGGTGGCCAGTGCTTTGCCTGCCGCCGGCGCCGAGACTGCGAATTCGGAGTTTGTCATCATTCAACCGGACGACGTCCTCGACGACGATCTGTACGCAGGAGCCATCAAGGTCACCATCGAAGGGGTGATCGACGGTGATCTGATCGCCTTTGCTGGTGAGGAGGTGATCATCGAAGGAACCGTCACAGGGTCAGTCTTTGCCCTCGCTCCTCGGGTGACGATCAATGGTGAGGTTGGGGGCTCGCTTCGGGTAAGCGGCAACGATGTTCGGATCAATGGGACCGTCGGACGTGACGTCGTAGTAGCCGCTTTAGACGTTCAGTTGGACGCGGACTCTTCGGTGGGAAACGACCTGCTGGTATGGGCTTGGGAACTGGCGGCCCTCGGCCATATCGGAGGTGACCTGACCGGGAGCCAACACAACCTGGAGTTGGCCGGAGAGATCGAAGGTGATGTCGACGTTTCGGTTGGTCAACTAACAGTGGTCGACACGCTCTCGGTTGCTGGCGACTTCGGCTACCGATCTGACCAAGAGGCGGACGGTCTGGACAACGCAACGGTGGATGGAGCCGTAGTCCATAAGACACCTCTACCTCCGAACATCCGGGTCCGCGCACTCAACTTCTTTGGCAGGTTTCTGGTCATCGTGTTTCTGACGATTACCGCCTTGGCGATTGCCTGGGGTTGGCCGGATCGAACCGAACGAGCAATCCGAACGGTGAAAGACTCACCTGTCAGATCATGGGGCAGCGGAGCCCTTGTCATGGCGTCGCCCTTCTTGCTCGCACTGATCGCGGCGGTGGTTGTGGGTCTCGCTCCTGCAACAGCCAGCTTCCCACTTTTGCTCATCCTCGGCCCTCTGATTCTCGCAGCTGCCGGAGCAGTGTTAGCCCTGTGTGTTATTGCCGGAATCCCCGCGGTCGGGCGACTGGGCAGTGCAATGTTCAAGAAATTGGATGTCTACGGGGCGATCCTGGCGGGAGCGGTAGTGAGCGGGTTCGTTTGGCTTCTACCCATCGTTGGTTGGCTGGTGCCGTTGGTGGTCTTACCTATCGGGCTGGGAGGCTGGCTGTTCAGTTGGAAGATCTCTCCAGAACTTCAGGACTGACTCACATAGGCGTCCTGACCTTCGAGCATGATGCAGATGTCGGCCAAATTCAGACGGCCTCGACCGCCTCGACTGCCTCGACTGCCTTTTGCACGTTGTGGATCATCACGTCTTTCTTGACCAATCCGGAGTGACGCCACCGTAGGTGGAGGCCGTTTTCCTTGGGAGCCAGCAAGACAAAGGTCGGTGTGGACTTGACTTTGAATTTTCCAAATAGGTCGGGGACGTTTTCGAGATTTGCTTTGACCACGATCGCATCGTCTAAGAATTCTTCAGACACCTCGTTAACGATGCCATCCATCGTCTGACAGGGACCGCAGTTGTACTTCATGAAGTCGACCAGAACCGGTTTGCCCTCTCTGAGCACCTGCTCGAATTCAGCGGCCGAGCTGATCTGCGCTGCTTTGTGACGGCGTTTGAAGATTCCCATACCCATATTCTCGCTTTTCGACTTCATCACATGAAGTCGAATCTGATTCCATCAGACGACAACCTCGAATCGATTGTCGGTCTTCCGGCTCAATTCAATTTCATGAATTTCCTACCTGATTCCATCAGGCCTTATCGTGATGCGTATATGAGCGGGGTAACCGACATCTTCGAACGTTCGGTACGTGATCTTCGGATCTCGGTCACTGACCGATGCAACTTCCGCTGCACCTACTGCATGCCAAAGGAGGTCTTTGGGCCCGATCACGAATTCTTGCCCCGCGATCAGCTGCTCACGTTTGAGGAGATTGTGTCGATCGTCGGGGCGTTCGTGGCGCGTGGTGTCAACAAGGTGCGAATCACCGGAGGTGAGCCGCTTCTGCGCAAAGGCATCGTCGACCTGATTGGAATGATCGCGCTGGTCGATGGGGTGGAAGATCTGACCCTCACCACCAACGCCTCTCTACTGGCGCGGAAGGCGGAAGCATTGGTCGACGCCGGTTTGGATCGGGTGACGGTGAGTCTTGATGCAATGGATGACCCGACATTCCAAAAGATGAACGATGTCGGTTTTCCGGTTGGGACCGTCCTCGAAGCCATCGAGGTCGCGTCAGCTGCAGGGCTCGGGCCCATCAAGGTCAATTGTGTTGTTCAGCGCGGCCTGAACGACCATGCCGTGGTTGAGATGGCCTCCCACTTCAAGGGCACAGGCCATATCGTTCGTTTCATTGAATACATGGACGTCGGCAATACCAACGGCTGGCGTCTCGACGATGTGATCCCAGCGGCAGAGATGATCGAGGCCATCAACCAAGTTCATCCCCTCGAGCCGGTGCCACCCAACTATCCGGGTGAGGTGGCCAACCGGTTCCGTTATCGGGATGGCGAGGGGGAGGTGGGCGTCATCGCGTCGGTGACAAAACCCTTCTGTGGTTCTTGCACACGGGCCAGGGTTTCGGCGGAGGGCGCCATGTACACCTGTCTTTTTGCCTCATCCGGGACGAGTCTCCGCGACGCAATACGTTCCGGCGTTGATGTGGGTGAGGTGATCTCGGAAGTCTGGGGCAAACGCGACGACCGCTACTCCGAGATCCGCTCCGGCGCCACCCCCCGTATCTCGGTCCCGGTCGAGATGTCATACATCGGCGGCTAACCGCGCAGACCTCAGGTAGTACAGACCGTGTCCGGTCCGAATCCGCTCATCTATGAAGATGCATCCGGTGAGTCGCCACCACGGCCGCCGGCGGCAACCCGATAGCCGGCCCAGATGAAGGTGACCGCCAGCAATAGCGAGAACGCAAAGACACCGGCCTCACCGAGGGCCAAACGTGTTCCTCCCCATGCAGCCGCGAAGGTCCCCGCCACGATCAAGAGGCTGCCCCAGACGATCCGGCGGTTCGTCTTCCAAAAGCGGAACACGCTCACCAGTGCGAGGACAATCAGGATGGTGGCACCGATCCCCCCGCCAATGGCCGCAAATAGTCGTGGACCGAACCCTGCCGCGAACACCTCGTGGGGGATGCCACTTTCTGGGAGCTCCTCCTGGAAGGAGACGGTCAAGACCAGGGTTGTTGAAATCGCGGCAAATGCACCAATGGCGATCATCATGACGTGACCGGCTCGGCGACCCACCACTAGAAACATCGAACCGAGTGCGAGGAACAAGATGTTGAGCACAGCTCCAAAAAGGAAAAAGGTTCGATACAACGGTCCGGTCCAGCCGAAGGTAACTCCGATGAACAGAGCCCATGTAGCCAATGCGAACATCGTCATTCCGGTCGCGTAGGCGGCTATGTGGGGTCGCGGATGTCGGCCGTAATCCCTCCAGAGATCAGCGGCGAAGAGTGTCGCAGCCATTGCCGCGATGAGAGCGAGAGCAGAATCCATTGCTATTAGACCTGGCCCGGGAACACTTGAGCATGGATGGCTCGTACTCTCACATGTTCCCCCGGCTCATAGGTCGGACGGGGCCCGATTCGTGACCGAACTCGCCTCCCGCTGGCGAGCGCAACAGTCACTAGCTGATCGTGTCCAAAGAACTCAGAGCTTGCAACCATGGCGTTTGGCGCTTCTCCCATCGATATCTGCACGTCTTCGGGGCGAACAACGATGATCACTCGACCCTTGAGGTCGGTCTTGAAGCGCCCGATCTCAGATTCTGCATAACCCCGGTGTCCGGTAGACGGGAGAACATCGGCGTCCCCCAAGAAGTCGGCGATCCAGGGATCGGCCGGATTTGTGTAGAGCTTGGCTGGGGCGTCGACCTGGACCACTCGGCCTTGGTACATCACCGCCACCAGGTCTGACGTGGCCAAAGCTTCCTCCTGGTCGTGGGTCACCAGGACAGCCGTCGTCTTTGTTTCGGTGAGGATCGTTCTCAGCTCGCGACGAACCCGATCTCTGAGACTGGCGTCGAGATTGGAGAAAGGCTCATCCAAGAGAATCACGTCCGGATTGGGCGCAAGGGCCCGAGCGAGGGCAACCCGCTGCTGCTGTCCGCCAGACAGTTCGTTCGGCATCCTGTTTCCGAGGCGACTCAGGCCAACCAGATCGAGTACTTCCTCGACCCGATTCCCGGTTGTCTTCTTGTTGATGCCATACGCGATGTTGGCTTTGACCGTCATGTGCGGGAACAGGGCGTAGTCCTGAAAAACCATCCCCACCTTCCGCTTCTCCGGCGGGACGAACACGTTTGGCCCCAGCACTTGCCGACCCCGGATATCAACAGTGCCGGCGGCTTCCTCGAAGCCGGCGATAACTCGCAGGGCGGTTGTCTTGCCACAACCTGAGGGTCCCAGCAATGTGAGAAGGCTGCCCTCCCAGACGTCAAGGCTGAATTGGTCAAGCGCTACAGCGTCGTCATAGGACTTGGTCAGGCTACGGGCACGAATAGTTAGTTGGTCAGTCGCTGAGTTCACGGTACGTCAGCGCCAAGAGTGGCACGATTGAGACCGCAAGGAGAGCCAGGCTTGCCGCACTCGCCCTTGTATAGAAGCCCTCGCCCGTTGAGCTCCAGATGCGGATCGCCAGCGTTTCGAACCCATTTGGCCTGAGGAGCAGGGTTGCTGGTAGCTCCTTCATCACCGAGAGGAACACCAACGCCGACCCGGCGAGGAGACCCGGTCCTGCCAAAGGCACTGTGACACGGCGCAGCGTTGCCAACGGGCCACGTCCCAAGCCACGCGAAGCGTCTTCGAGATCCGAGCTTGCACGTCTCAACGAGTCTTGTGTGGTTGAGACCGATTGAGCCATGAACATCGCAACGTAGGTCAGGATCAGGAGTCCAAGGGTCTGGTAGAGAGGCCGAATCCACTGGAGAGCAAAAGCCACTACGGCCACGCCGACTGTGATGTGAGGCAAGGCATATATCGCCCAGGTTGCGGTCTCGGCAGTGTTGGAAAATTTGCCGCGTTTCCATGTTGTCACCATGGCGATTGGCAAAGCAGCTGCTGCAGCCAAAAGGGCAGCGATGGTCGAGACTGACAATGACCGTCCGATCTCGTCCCAGAACATCCCGAGATCTTGTCCCGCGTCAAGCCCCCTGATCAGCCAGAACACCAGAACCGAAATCGGCACGATGAGTGCGACAAAGGCAAACGATCCGAGGAATCCTAGAGCGAGAGCCTTGCCCCAGCCGGTGAGTTCTATGCGTCTTCGGCGACGACTGGTGGACTTGAGGTGATACCCGGCTCTACTCCTTGTCCGTCGTTCCAAGAAGAGGATGACCAGCGCCAGAACCATCAGCACGACCGAAAGGACAGCGGCGGGGCGACGGTCGATCTGACCGGCGTAAAGCGTGAAGATTGCTCGAGTGAACGTGTCGAAGCGAAGCAGTGAGACGGCACCAAAATCACTGATTGTGTAGAGGCCCACCATCAGGCCGGCGGAAACCAACGCTGGGCGTAGCTGGAGCAGGGTGATGGTGAAGAAGACCCTGGTTTTGCTGGCACCAAGCCCGGTGGCTGCCTCCTCTGTGGCCGGATCGATCATTCGCAGAGCCGGAGTGATGATCAGATGAGCCATGGGGGCCAGGAACACCGAGAGGGCGAGCCAAGCACCAAGAAAACCGTAAGGAGTCGGGATTTCAACTCCGGGCCAGATACTCAACAATCCCGATGGGCCGGTGGCACCGATAATGGTGAGCGCGGCCATGTATGAAGGGATCACCAGTGGAAGCGCGGCAAGAAGCATCCAGATTTTTCGCCCGGGGAGGTTGGTTCGATTGGTCAGCCACGCGGTGCCAGTGCCAATCCCAAGCGCAGTGACTGTCACTGCAACCGTCAGCGCAAGTGTCCCCAGGAACAATTCGACCAACCGTCCGAAGGGTATGGGCGCCCCGATGCCTTCGGTGACCACCTGCCATGCCAGGCTGACGGGGGGGATCAATGCTGGCAGGAGGACGATTGCTGTAGCCGTCCACCATCCTCGACTCGAACGCCGACCCTGTTGTGGAGGCTCGGTCGCCGTCGAGACGGTGATCGGGCCGGCGGTCATCGGCGAGTAACCACTAGACCAAACCCGCTTCAGCTACGAGACGAGTTGCGTCCTCCAGGACATCGGCGAGCTCGGATAAGTCGATGTCGGGGGTGGCGATGCTGTCGAGAGAAGGAAGTCCTTGTGAGGGCTCGACGTCCTCAATCAAAGGAAATTCGAACGTCTGATTCGCAAAAAACACTTGCGCCGTCTCCGAAAGAAGGAACTCGACAAACTGAAGAGCTGACTCAGGAGCGTCGCTTTTGGACAAGATGCCTGCACCCGCCGGCATCACCAGCGAACCAACATCTCCGGCGGGTATGAACCAGTTCTCGGCGTTGTTCCCTTCGCCTTCAGCTCCCAGTCTCAGCAGGTAGTAGTGGTTGACGAGGCCGCCTTCGATTTCACCAGCGTCGGCGGCGGCGACAATTGGGCTGTTCGTCGGATATTCCTGTGGATCGTTTGCTGCCAAGGCCTTCAGCCATTCGAGAGTGGCGTCTTCGCCACGCTCTAGGATCATCGCCGATACAAAGGCAAGGAACGAGCCGTTTACCGGTGCTACCCCGACCTGACCGGCCCATCTCGGGTCGGTGACGTCGTCGATGGATTGGGGGAGCTCGATTTCGGTACCCGTGTTGTAAACGAACGTCCGAACTCGGCCAGAGGTACCGACCCATCTTCCGTCTCGGTCGGCGAATTTGGATTCGACGCTGGCAAGTACCTCTTGAGGGAGACTTTTCATCATCCCGGCCACCGAACCAAGTGACGCGGGGTCTTGAGCGAAGAAGACATCTGCGTTGGTGCTATCCCCCTCTTGAAGAAGAGTAGCCGCGAGCTCGGTTGAGCCGGAGTAGCGAACTTCGACCTCAATCCCGGTTTCCTCGGAGAACATGTCGATCAGCGGCTGCACCAACTCTTCACTCCGTCCGGAGTAGATGATGAGGACGCCTTCCTCGCCGGCGTCTCCGGCTTCGGAGCCGCAGGCGGTGACCATCAGCATGGTGATCGCCAATATTGATAGCGCCCGTTTCATCAACGATCCTCCGAGATCGTTAGGTACCTAACAATCTTGAAAGGTATTGGCACTGAGGAGATAGTGCAAGCTGATTGTCAAGCCTTTTCATGACCGAAGACCCCTACTGTCGCCCCCACATGCGTCCGGTGACCGTCCAATTCCTCAAGAACCCTGACATCATCCATTGGGGTTTCGACGCCTGGTACCTCGGTGAGGACGAATGGGGTGATTGGATGGCTGTACCTGCCGGAACGGTGCGTTGGAAGGGGGAGGAGACCTTTCACCCCACTCGCCGTGATGCGGTGTTTTGCGCTCCCCGTGATCAGTGGTGGCATCTTCATTATGAAGGTCCCGGTGCACGTGAGTATCAGTCGTTCATCGACATAATTTCGCCTGTCCGATGGGTCTCGGACGATCGCTACGAGATGATCGACCTCGACCTCGATGTGGCCATGCATCAGGACGGAATCATCGAGGTGCAAGACGAAGACGAGTTTGAGATTCACCAAGTCAAATACGGATATACCGACGAGATGATCGCCGGCGCCATCGCCGAAACCGCTCGGATCGTTCGGTTGCTGGAATCGGGTGACGAGTCCTTTTTCGAAGTGGCCTCAACGTGGCTGTCAAGACTTTGATTGGCACCTGGTCGCGTTGAGCGCGACCGTACGCAAACCGAACGGAACACTTGAAATGAGCGCTGCCTCCTAGCAAATTGTGAGAGGTGGGCGATCAATCGAGGATCGATCAACTGGCAGCTCGTCAGTACGGCGCATTCAACAATCGCCAACTTCGAGAAGCGGGATTCGATAAGAGCGCTGTTCTGCGGCGTGTCGAGTCGGGGCGCTGGACTCGTCTCGACCATGGCGTCTATTGCGTCGCTTCTGCACCACCGAAGTGGGAACGCTTGCTGTCCGCAGCCGTTCTGAGCAGACAATCGGCAGTGGTTACCGGGAGACCAGCAGCGTATCTGGCTGGACTCCGTGGGTTTGGCCGCGTCAGACCGGTGATCTATGTGAGACGGGGTGAGAATCCCCGCTCTCAGCTCGCTCGCATTGTTCAAACGAGAATCCTTGACCAGATTGCCACCACCCGAATCTCAGGGTTTGAGGTCACCACGGTTCCTGAAACGCTGTTGGTGCTCGCAGGAACGATGTCGCCAACGAGCCTGGAGTCAGTTTTCGACGATGCTCTGTTGTCCCAGAAGCTGGACCTTCGCCTTCTGGACTCCATCATCGACCGAGAAACCGGTCGCCGAACTCCGGGTCTGGCGAGTCTTCGACGTTTGGCCCAAGACCGCAGCTCGACGGCTCCAAGCCAGGGATCGAGTTATCTCGAGGCAATGCTCGAGTCGGTGGTTGCTCGTGGTGATCTGCCCATGTATACCCGCGAGCACCCGTTCACAATCAGATCGCGTAGGGCCCGAGTCGACCTCTACATCCCGGAGTGGAGCCTGGTGGTTGAGGTTGATGGTCGGTCTTGGCACGCCAGAACTGCTGATTTCGAAACAGATCGGCGTCGTGACAACGAGTTGGCGGCTCGTGGTATCCAGGTACTTCGATTCACCTACCAGATGTTGGCGCGCGATCCCGACGACTGCTTGCAAACGATTCTGAGTGTTGGTCGTGTTCGGGTTGCATCTGGTCGCGTTGAGCGCGACCGTACGCGAACCGAACGTTCTCATCCGACCAAGAGTGGGATCTTCACCTCGTCTTCTGACAAGCCGCCGTGATAGCAACGCAAACGTTTGTCGAAGCCTTTGGGGAGCAAGGCGCGATTGTCGGGAGCCAGAAGCACCCGCTCACCCAAACGGGTGAGGGCCAACTTCGACGGGTCCGGACCAAGCAACTCGGTCGGATCGACCAGCTCCCCACCGGTGAGTGCTGCCAGGTCATCCATAAGCTCGGGCTGACCCCAAAGGTGCAACCCTCTGGTGTCGCCGGCAAAACGCAAACCGTCGAAATGGGGATCACGTATCAGATGCTTCTCATCCTCGTTGAACTCGACCAGACCATGGTCGGCGGTGCCCAGTAACGCCACGCCCGGCGCCAATGTCGCAGCGATGCCTTCCCAGACCGCAACGGCGGTCTTTACAGCGTCGGTGAACTCGTCGCTAGCCAGCCCAAAAACATGACCGGCGAAGTCGACGTGCGGGACGTAGGTGAAGATGAAACGTTTCGGCTCGCCAGCGAGCTGAGCGGTAGCCGTGACAAGGTCGTCAACGTCCCAGGCACCCTCAAACCGGGCTCCTCTGTAGAGGGTTCGCGATAGCGGTGAGCCGGAGAAATCACCAGGTTGGACGGTGATCGGCTCAACGCCGGCAGCTCGAAGGCGTTCCCAAAAATTTTCAGGCGGTAACACCGAGGGGTAGTCGTAGGCGACGTGCTCACCGGCCAGTGAGACCCACTTGAGGCAGTTCACGATCATGTCGAGATCGGGCATCCAGGTGAGGTGAGCCACCTGTCCGTGTTGCGACGGCGGAAGACCGGTTGCCAGGGTCGCCAGTGAAACATTGGTTGTGGTCGGGAATGGGGCATCCAACTCACCGACCGATGCCCTGGCGAGAGACCGGGCCGCAGGATGGTCAAGCTGAGCGGCACCGAGCCCGTCGAAGAGGACGAGAACGTATGTCTCGGCATCCGGGACGAGCGACGTGTCAGCCAATCTGGGCGACCGTGAAACGCCAGTCATCCGGTGTTCGATTTCTGCGACGAGGTTGACGAGGCCGGCGCCATCGTAGGAGGGGGTTTTTGCCATTGACTAACAGGGTATATCTCTGACTTCGACCAGGAACCGGCCATGCGTATACTCGCCCGCGGTCCGGTTTCCAGAGCGATAGAGGCATGAGCGAGTATTTCGAGAGCTATCTGACTGTTGGCGCCTTCGCGGCCCTTGGCGCTGTGCTGGTGCTCGGCATGCTCGGAGTGGCATCGATCCTGAGGCCGTCCAATCCCTCCAAGACCAAAAACATGACCTACGAATGTGGCGTCGACCCAGTCGGTTCGGGGTGGAGTCAGAGCTACGTCAGGTATTACGTATTCGGTCTTCTCTTCGTCATCTTCGATGTCGAGGCAGTCTTCATCTTCCCGTGGGCCATCAAGGTCGAGGAACTCGGCATGTTTGGTCTCGTCGAGATGCTCCTATTCATTGGGATCCTCGTGCTCGGACTGGTCTATGCCATTCGTAAGGGCGTGCTTACGTGGGAGTAGCCCAGAAGTTCGGAGTCCCGAAGTCGGTCTCGTGGCTCCTCAACTGGTCACGAAAATACTCATTGTGGATGTTCCAATTCGGGTTGGCCTGTTGCGCCATCGAGTTGATGGCTGCATCCGGACCGCGCTACGACTTCATGAGGTTCGGCATCATCCCTCTCCCCGCATCGCCCCGCCAGGCAGATCTGATGGTCGTGGCTGGAACAGTCACCGACAAGATGGCGCCTTCGGTAAAACGACTCTACGACCAGATGCCCGACCCTAAATATGTCATTTCGATGGGATCGTGCGCCAACTGCGGAGGGCCTTATTGGGACTCCTATTCGGTCACCAAAGGTGTCGACCAGTTGATTCCGGTGGACATATATGTTCCTGGTTGCCCTCCCCGCCCCGAGGCCTTGATGGAGGGAATTGTCCTTCTTCAGGAGAAGATCCAGGGCGAAAACATCAAAGAAAAGTGGAATCGGCGTGACCTCGAACCCGTCTGACATCGAGACCACGGTTCATCCGATGCAGGACTTCGCCGACTCCGTTGCCGAAGTCGTTGGTGGTGTCGCAGAGATCCTCCACGACACGGTGAAGGTGACGCTTGCAAATGATCGATGGGTCAGTGCCCATTCGGTGGCTCGTGACGAGCTTGATCTCGTGTTCTTCTCGTGGCTGTCCGCTATTGATTGGGCCAACGAGGTGGAGGCCGGGGATGCTCTGAAAGATGAGGTCGAGGAGCGTCTTGAACTGCTCAGCACCGTTGGAGATCTCACCGAGGGGAAGCGTGTCACCTTTTCGACGACCCTCGATAGCGGGTTGCCGACGGTTGCGACCTTGGTCGACGTTTACGCCGGCGCCAACTGGCACGAGCGTGAGGCCGCCGAAATGTTCGGGATCGAATTCATCGGTCATCCGAACCCAACCAAGATCTATCTGCCCGACGGTTTCATTGGTAATCCGCTGCGGAAGAGTTACCCCCTTCTCAGCCGTGAGGTGAAGCCCTGGCCGGGAACCGTTGATGTGGAGGGCATGCCGGAAGGTCCTTCAACTGAGAATCCGGAAGCCTGATGACTGTCGACCAGGACGCCATCCGGCATCTCAGTGAGGTTCAAGTTTCGATAGAGCTCGAGACTGAGGACATGACGCTGAACATCGGGCCACAGCATCCGTCGACTCACGGTGTGCTTCGGCTTGTCGCCCGTGTCGACGGTGAGCGTTGTTACGACGTCAAGCCCGTCATCGGCTACATGCACCGGGGTTATGAGAAGCTGTCCGAGGTCCGAACCTACCCCCAGATCACAGCCCTGATCAACCGGATCGACTGGGTGTCTGGTTATGCAAATGAGATACCGTTTATCGTGGCGGCCGAGAAGCTGATGGAAGTAGAGGTTCCGGAGAGAGCCCAGTACATAAGGCTCATCCTGACGGAGATGGCGCGGATCTCGTCCCACCTCATCTTCATGGCCTCCTACCCGTTGGAGCTGGGTGCTGCGACACCCCTGTTCTTTGCTCTCCGTGAAAGGGAGCGGGTTCTCGACCTGCTCGAGGGTGTGACCGGAGGTCGTTTCCATCCCAACTTCAACCGGATCGGTGGGGTAAAACCCAACTACGGCTCTGGACCGACCACACGGAAGACGCCTCAAGATCTTCCCGCTGGATTCCTCGCTGCGACAGGCGATGCCATGGACCAGGTGCTCGGAGTGTGTGACGAAATCGAGACACTGGTCGCCGGTAACGAGATCATCCTGGCGCGGACCAAAGGCATCGGGATTCTTCCTCCCGAAGTGGCGGCTGCATATGGAGTTTCCGGCCCCAACCTGAGGGCCTCGGGTGTGAACTTCGACCTTCGCAAGGTCGAGAATTATCTGCCCTACGACCATTTTGATTTTGATGTTGTTGTCGGAGAGAACGGTGACTGTTGGGATCGCTGGTGGGTTCGTCTCCAGGAGATCCGGGAGGCAGCCAAGATCATCCGACAGGCCATCGATGGCATTCCCCCGTCCGGCCCACTCCAGGCCAAGGTTCCCAAGATCATCAAGGTGCCCAAAGGTGAGACCTATGTCCGCGCCGAGAATCCCAAAGGCGAGATGGGTTACTACCTGGTGTCGGATGGCGGCACCGGTCCGTATCGGCTGAAGATACGTTCTGCCAGCTTCTCGAACCTCACAATCCTGCCTTGGATCCTGGAGGGTGCACTGGTGCCTGACATCATCGCGGTGATGGGAAGTCTCGACTTCGTGTTGGGAGACGTGGATCGATGATTGAGTTCATCACCGACCTCTTTTCCAACTTCTGGGTTTCGCTGGGCGGCAAGCTCCTCCTGGTGGCGCTGATGGTCCCATTGATTGGCATGGTTCTCGGGTTCGCCGAGATGAAGCTGTCGGCCAAGATGCAGTCCCGCGTCGGCCCCTATTTCGCCGGCGGACGATGGGGTTGGGCACAGCTGATCGCCGATGGAGTCAAGTTCTTCCAAAAGGAAGACATCATCCCCGACGACGCCGATACGCCAGTATTCAAGTCGGCCCCGATCCTCGTCCTCGTGGGGACGGTTGCCCTTTTCGTCGTGATCCCGTTCGGGCCCGGTCTCATTTTCAGCGACCTCGACGTCGGCATCTTCTACGCACTGGCGATCTCCAGCTTGGCCACGATCGGTGTCTTGATGGCGGGCTGGTCATCGGCAAACAAATACTCGCTGATGGGTGGTCTACGCGCCGCCGGCCAGCTGATCGCCTACGAGCTGCCCCTGGTGCTTGCGGTGGTCGGCACAGTGATCATGGCGGGGACGATGAGCATGGAAGGAATTGTCCAAGCCCAGATCAGTGCCGGATACCCCTTTGTGATCCTGCAGTTCGTAGGTTTCGGCATTTTCATGATTGCTGCCCTCGCTGAACTCACCAGAATCCCCTTTGACATGCCTATCGCCGAATCCGAGCTGGTGATGGGATACGTAACGGAGTATTCCGGATTCCGATTCTTGTTCTTTTTCCTGGCCGAGTTCGCCAACATGTTCACGATGTCGGCGATAGCCGCCACGTTGTTCCTCGGCGGCTACTGGCTCCCCGGCGTTCCCCATTCGGTCCTGGAGTTCGCAGGGCCCGCAATCCTCATGGGCAAAGTTTTCATTCTCGCTTTCACCATGATCTGGTTCCGTTGGACATTTCCGCGTTTCCGTGAGGATCAACTCCAAACTCTGGCCTGGAAGGTTCTCGTCCCGCTCGCGCTCTTGAATATCGTGGTGACAGCGGTCTTCAAGGTGGTGCTCTGATGACCTCCAACGCGAGGCGCACCTTCCCCGGTGGCGGGATGATCAAAGGTCTCAGCCTGACGCTCACCACCATGTTCAAGACGATCTTTCGACCTAAGAAATACTTGGCCACCGTCAACTACCCGAAGGTCAAAGAAACTCCAGTTCCTAGAGCTCGCGGCGTTATCGCCCTTGACCAGGAAGCCTGCACTGTGTGCATGTTGTGCGCCAGACAGTGCCCCGATTGGTGTATCTACATCGAAGGTCACAAAGAGGAACAACCCGCATCCAAACCTGGTGGTCGGATCAAGGTCCGCGCCGAGCTCGACCGTTTCGACATCGACTACGCCCTTTGCATGTATTGCGGGATCTGTGTCGAAGTGTGTCCGTTCGACGCGCTGTTCTGGACTCCCGAATACGAGTACTCCGAGAGTCGTATGGGCGACATGCTCCACGACATGGACCGTTTACAGGATTGGATGACAACCGTCCCCGATCACCCGGCGCTCGAAAAATGACATTCGCGGACTGGATCAGCCAACCAGTGAACTGGGTGTTTCTCATAATCAGTGTTGCGGTGCTGGTCTCCGGATTCAGGGTTGTCACCTCCAAGAATCTGGTGCATGCCGCCCTGTTTTTGGTGGGCGCCCTTGCGGGCACTGCAGGGCTCTTTCTGCTGCTGTCGGCCGAGTTCGTGGCTTGGGTCCTCGTGCTCGTCTACATCGGCGCCGTCGTTGTCCTGTTCTTGTTCGGGATCATGATCACCAGGGCACCTACAGGGTTCGACGAGGGGCTGGACGCCGACCACAAGGCAATGCCGGCGATTCTTGCGGCCGGTGTGTTCCTGATGATGGCCTGGTCTTCGGTCGACGCATTTGGAGCCGAATTAATCAGCTCGACGGGGAGTCCCACCTCAACGGAGCTGATTGGGGAGTCGCTCTTTGGGCGTTTCGTGATCCCTTTTGAAGTTGTGTCCTTTGTTCTCCTTGCAGCCTTGATCGGCGGGATCACCATTGCCCGCCGCGACCTGACCCCGCTCGAGGAAGAGGAAAGAGGCGCCGTCTGATGATGCTCACTCAATTCCTTGTCCTGGCCGCAGCTCTGTTTGCCATGGGCGTTTACGGCCTTCTGGTGCGACGCAACATTGTCCTGATCCTGCTTTCGGTTGAACTGATGCTGAACGCGGTGAACATCAATCTTGTCGCCTTCGAAGCTTATTTGGTGACGCCGGAGGCGATCGGTCAGATCTTCGCCATCTTTGTCATCACGGTCGCCGCCGCCGAGGTCGGGATTGGCCTTGCGATCGTCCTGATGATCTTCAGAAACCGTAAATCCGCCAACGTCGACGACCTGAGTCTGATGCGATGGTGAGTGCTGTTTTCAAGCTCGCATTGATCGCCGCCGAAGAGGGCGAACATGTAGAGGTTCGAGCTGGAGATGGTGGCTTCTGGGCTGACACTGCCGGGATCATGTTGGTGTTGCCTGTCATAGCTTTCCTGGTGATCCTGGTCGTTGGGAAGCGGATGAAATACAAAGGTGGCGAGATTGCCGTCGCCGCTCTCGCGATCAATCTGGTCTGGGCATCGGCGTTGTTCATCCTGAACGCCACCGGTGGCGTAATCGACCAGACCACTTTTGAGATTGGCCGAATTGGCAGTGGTCTCGTCTTCGAACTCGGTTGGTTGGTCGACGGTCTCTCAATCCTGATGTTCTGGCTAGTCAACTTTGTTGGTCTTCTCGTATTCATCTACGCACTGGGATATATGCACGGTGACCGCAGGGTCGACTGGTTCTTTGCAGCCTTCTCGCTGTTCGCCGGCGCGATGCTGATACTCGTCGGCGCACCCAACCTGATCCAGCTCATCATCGGATGGGAAGGCGTCGGTCTCGCGTCTTACTTCCTGATCGGGTTCTATTGGGAAGACCTGGCCAACGTGAAGGCAGGCAACAAGGCTTTCATGGTCAACAAACTGGCCGACGTGGGTCTGGTACTCGGCGCCATCCTGGTAGGTGTCGCCCTGGGAACTTGGGACTTTGGTGCTATCGACCTCGCTGCTTTTGCGGGCAACGCCGAACTGGCCGCCGTTGCCGGGGTAGGAGGCCTCCTCCTTTTCATCGGGGCGATGGGCAAAAGTGCGCAGTTTCCGTTCCACATCTGGCTCCCCGACGCCATGGCCGGGCCGACGCCGGTGTCAGCTCTTATGCACGCAGCCACGATGGTCACCGCTGGTATTTACCTGATGGCTCGGCTCTTTCCGCTGTTCGAATACATGGCCAGCAACGTTCGAACGATCATGATCGTGATCGGCACGATCACTTTGTTTGGCGTCGGGCTGTTGGCGATTGTGGCCAACGACATCAAGAAGGTTCTGGCCTACTCCACCGTGTCCCAACTTGGATACATGATGACGGCCCTCGCAGCCGGTGGTTATACCGCGGGCCTGTTCCACCTCTTTACCCACGCCGCTTTCAAGGCTCTTCTCTTCCTTTGTGCAGGCTCGGTAATCCATGCAGTCCACTCCAACAACATGAGCGACATGGGTGGTCTCCGCAAGTACACACCCACAACGTTCTGGACGTGGATCGTCGGTGCCCTTGCTCTTTCCGGAATCGGCCTTTCCGGCTTCTGGTCAAAGGACGAGATCCTGGGAACACTCAGTCAAAGCGGCTACGAGGCGGTCATGTGGATTTCTGTGGCGGGCGCATTTGTCACCGCCTTCTATATGGCTCGGGCCACTTTCCTCACGTTCTTCGGCACCTACAAGGGTGAAGGTGAACCGCACGAGTCGCCGAAGATCATGACAGTCCCTCTAGTCATCCTCGCTGTGCCCAGTGCGCTCATGGGGGTCCTCAATATCCCGGGTCTCACATACGGTCGGGTACAGAATTTCACCGAGTGGCTTTCGGTACGGCTCGTGCCGATGGGTGATCATCACGCCGAGACAATCGATTGGGGTCTGGCGATCATTGGTCTCGCCGCCGCACTTCTCGGGGTTCTCGTGGGCTATGTCATCTATTTCAAGGACGCCGAAACTCAGCTCGAGCGAGATTCGTTCGAGGTTCCATTGCTCTTCCCGCTCTTGCGGAAGAAGTACTACATCGACGATCTCGCCCTCGGAATCGTGGGTCTCTTCACCGGTCCGTTTGCTCGCTTCGTCAATTGGACCAACACCTACGTCATCGACAGCATCCCCAATGCAATCGGTGGTTCGGTGAAGGCCCTTGGAGGATTTGTATACGGCATCCTCGATCAAAAGGGTGTCGATGGAGTTTTCAACGGTTTGTCGGCAGCAACCGACGGAGCCGGATCTGTGGTTCGGAAGTGGCAGACCGGTCGTGTTCAGCAGTACGCAGCCTCTTTCGTGGCGGGCGCACTCATCCTTGTAGCTCTATTTGTATTTGTGATTTGAGAAACGTTCAGAGAGGCTGATAACAATGGAATGGTTTGATAGCTGGGCCCTGCCCATCATCGTGTTCCTACCTGTGGTGGGCGCCCTGTTCCTTGGGTTCATACCCAACGACAATGAAGGTGCGCTGAAGAGAACAGGCCTTCTCATCTCGGTCCTGGCGTTTGTCGCATCTTTGGTGTTGGTCGGTCAGTTCGACTACTCATCCAGCGCGTACAACAGCTACCAATTCGAGGTCAATGAGACCTGGATTGGCGCTATCAACGCCAACTTCCACGTGGGTATCGACGGAATCAGCCTTCCCCTCCTGGTGCTGTCCACGTTCATTGTCATGCTTGCCGTGATCTACTCGTGGAACCATTGGGACGAGCCAAAAAACCCCAAGGGTTTTCTCATCCTGATGATGATCTTGGCCACCGGGATGAACGGGACGTTTGTTGCCCTCGACCTGGTTCTGTTCTTCGTCTTCTTTGAGATCGTGTTGCTCCCGATGTATTTCATGATTGGGATCTGGGGTGACAAGGCCCCGCGAAAAGTGCCGGGATTCGCCAAGGAGTTCGAGACCAGGCTCTACGCCTCGATCAAGTTCTTCTTGTTCACCCTTTTCGGCTCGGCTTTCATGTTGTTGGGTTTTCTCGCCCTCTATTTCGAGTCAGGAAAGTTTGGCGAGCGCACCTTCGACATCCCGCGGCTAACCGAGCTTGGCGCCGGCGGGGCGTTCACGGGCACTTTCGCTTTCCTGGTGTTTGGGGCGATGTTCCTCGGCTTTGCGGTGAAGGTGCCGATGTTCCCGTTCCACACCTGGCTTCCTGACGCTCACACAGCGGCGCCGACTGTCGGGTCTGTGCTGCTGGCTGCAATCCTTCTGAAGCTCGGCTCGTACGGATTCATTCGGATCTCGCTTCCGATCCTCCCTGACGAGGCCAGAAGTTGGGCGTCTTTCATTGCGATCCTGGCAGTGATCGGGATCATCTATGGATCTCTGGCGTGTTTGGCACAAACCGATTTGAAACGGTTGATCGCGTTCTCATCCGTGGGACATATGGGATTCGTCATGCTTGGAATAGCGACGATGACCGACATCGGCATCAATGCTGCGATCATTGGCATGGTCGCTCACGGTCTTATCACTGGTCTCCTCTTCTTCCTGGCCGGTTCGATGCATCATCGATATCACACGAGGGAGATGGCGCGTCTTGGCGGCAACATCAAGCTGATGCCGGTGATGGGGGGGATACTCGCGTTTACCGCGATGGCGTCTCTCGGCCTACCCGGCCTTGCCGGGTTCTGGGGCGAGTTCATGTCACTCCTCAGCGCCTATAACCCTCTTCCCGGTCTTTCGCTGGGTGTGTTCCGGACCGCGATGGTCATTGCAGCCATTGGGACCGTGCTCACAGCCGGCTACATGCTTTGGATGCTTCAGAAGGTGAACCTCGGTGAACCCAACGAGGAATGGGAAGGGCACGATCTGCCGGACGTCGATCGTTTCGAGTTGATTGCATGGGTTCCCTTGATCGTGATGATCGTGTTGATTGGCTTCTTCCCGAAGATCATCTTTGACTCGACGACTGACACTGTCACGTCAATGGTGGACATGATTTTCAACGTTGACACCACCGCATCTATCACCAACGTCGTAGGTGGTTGACAAGGTGCACTCCACCCCGCCTGAACTCGAGCGCAGATGACCTTCGAAATTGACTATCTCGCGCTCGCACCTGAGCTGATCATCGTTGCCACGTTGCTGGCGGTGCTGACGGCCGACTTGATGCTGCCACGGGAGAAGAAGTATTGGACCGCAACCATTGCTGTTGCCGGCACCGCTCTTGCGTTGATTCCTCTTGCGGTGCTCACGATCAACGGCGACGTGATCTCGATGTTCGACGGGTCTTATGTGGTCGACACGTTTGCCGTCGTTCTCAAAGGTCTCTTCCTGGTGTCGGCTTACATCGTTTTTCTGATGTCGGTCAACTACATCGAGTCCGATCGCTACTACCAGGGCGAGTACTACTTTCTCCTACTGGCATCGTTGCTCGGATCTCTGGTGATGGCCTCATCGCGGGATCTGATCATCCTCTTTATTGGGATCGAGTTGGTCACTGGCCCGCTTTACCTGCTGGCGGGGTGGAGGAAAGGTGATGTCAAGTCCAACGAGGCATCGATGAAGTACTTCATCCTGGGGGTCCTCTCGACCGCCATCCTTCTCTACGGCATGTCTCTGCTATTCGGACTCACCGGAGAGATCACCTTCGCCGGGCTCGCCGAGGCGACCCAAGGCAGGGCAGATGAGCCGGCGATGATCATGGCCGTTCTATTTGTGATCGTCGGATTCGCCTTCAAAATCGCGGCTGTACCGTTTCATTTCTGGGCACCCGATACTTACGAAGGCGCACCCACGCCGATCACGGCGTATCTGTCTGTCAACTCCAAGGCAGCCGGTTTTGTGGCCATGTTGTTGGTGATGTATCTCGCCCTACCCGGCTTGTCCGATATTTGGGGGCCGGCTCTGTGGCTGCTTGCGGCGCTGTCGATGACCATCGGCAACCTCTCTGCGCTCCGTCAGACCAACATCGTCCGACTGCTTGCCTATTCATCGGTGGCCCAGGCCGGGTTCATGCTTGTGCCATTCGCGGCGGCCGCCGTCGCAGGAGCCGATCTCGAGGAGGCCTTTGCTGCGACCGTGATCTATCTGGTGATCTATGCGGTTATGAACCTCGGTGCCTTCGGCGTTGTGATCGCGGCGGCCAACAAGACACACTCCGGAGAAGTCGACGGCTGGGCCGGTCTGGGGAAAGTCGATGCCCGGATCGGTCTATTGATCGTTGTGTTCTTTTTCAGCCTTGCCGGGATTCCGCCGCTTGCAGGTTGGTTCGCCAAGTTCGCCATGTTCCGGGCGGTGATCATTGCCGGCGGGGCGGCAACGGTGGTCCTTGCCGTGATCGCCGCCATCAACGCGGTGATTGCGTTCTACTACTACGCCAGAGTGGTCAAAAGTGTCTGGCTCGATGACCCCAAGGGAGAGTTCCCTGGAGATGTGGACGCCGCACCCGCAGTTTCACTGCGTCTCGCACTGGGCATTTCCGCCGCTTTGACCATTGCCATCGGCATCTACCCGGCGATCGCAACATTTGTTGGCGATGCCTCGAGGGTGATCGCCGCCGGGGGCTGAATTCCCCCGGCACGGACGAACGTGAACAACGGTCCGTTTTTCGTAACTTGATGCTGCTTGTTTGTAGGCAAACAAGTGCAACGAGGTGCTTAGCGCGTCGCTCCGCTCCTACGCAGCGCCCGATACTCCCGGTCCAGCAGCGACCACAATGAGTGGTCGACCCAATTGCCCCGGATCAGCAATTCCTCCCGCAACACACCTTCGCGGGTGAACCCGAGCTTCTCAGCTACACGGTCGGAGGCGTCGTTACCCAACGCGATCCGCAATACGACCTTGTGATAGCCAAGTGCGTCGAACGTTTCCTCCAAAAGCCGGTCGACTGCTTCGGTGCACACACCTCTGCTCACTTCGTCTGAGCGGACCCAGTAGCCGATCTCCGCAATTTTTCCGAGTTTTGATGTCGTCCAGACCGAGATGTTGCCTATGTGTCGAGAGGGGTCATCTCGCTTGCGGATCGAGTAGTCCCACGCTCGATCTTCTTTCCAGGCCTGGACTGATTCTCGGATGAAGGCAGTGGTGTCCCCGCTCGTGTAGTCCATTCGAGCCCAAGGCAGCCACTGGTTCAGGTCGGGCAATGACGCCCTGATCGCGTCGTCGAGGGTCGAAGCGTCTCGACGAGTAAATCGCTGCAAGACGAAGCGTTCTGTTTCCAATTGTCCCCTGGGCATCGGGTCAGGATATCCATGCACTTAGTCTGCACAACCACATGTGGGATTCCTTACAACTGGTTGACGGCTACCCCGAACCCGGTGAGAAGCCGATGGCGGCCGTGCTCGCTCCGCTATACGAGGATGAGCAAGGTGATATTCGGGTTGTGCTCACCAAGCGTCCCGACACCATGCCAACCCACGCCGGGCATATTTCTTTTCCCGGCGGCCGACCCGACCCGGCTGACAACGGGCCAGTAGACACCGCCCTGCGAGAAACCCACGAAGAGGTCGGAATCGAACCAAATCGTGTCGAAGTTCTCGGATTTCTCCCCCCCATAGACACTGTCGAATTCAGTCTCCTCGTGGTTCCTGTGGTCGGACGAGTGACAACACCGCTCAATCTCGTACCCTCCGAACGCGAGGTTGCCAGGATCTACACGCCGCTTCTCTCCGACCTGGCCAACCCGGACGGCTGGTGGCATGTCCCATGGAACGATTGGAAGGTCTGGTACTACGACCTCGAAGGCGACACTCTTTGGGGTGCAACGGCTCACATGGTGAGGATGTTGGTGGGTCTCGACGAATAGAGCTCGAGGCCCTACAGATCAGCCCCCTCAATCTGTCGAGACTATCCGGGTGAGTTCACGCGCCCCCGTGGAGGCTCAGGAGAGGTTCCATACGTATGTGGCGGTGACGATTCCCGTATTGGGTTTCGTCGAGTTTTCCCGCGCTATGGACTCTCCATCAGCCATTGCTTGACTTGCTGGCTATTTGGCGCTCATGTCAACGCATTCGATTTCGCCGCCGTTTTCGGGCTGATGATGGTTTTGGCCGGGACGTTGTTGGCCGGAAGCAGACTGGTACGGGCCGGCATAATTGCCGGCCGAGTGCCAGGGCGAATCTGAGGCGAGCGAACTGGCATAGAATCGGTGGCCGGGGTTATGGGTACTTCACTTCTCACCAAACGTCTTCTTATAGGCGGCGCTGTGTTCGTCGGGATCTTTGTGGTCGCGGCAGCCGGTTTTGCGTTGTCCACATGGGGAGACGTCAACCGGGTGTCGATTGATCGCCCCATTGATGATCCCGCACCTGTCGCTCCGTCCAAGGCCGCTGAGGAGAAGGGCGACGAAGATGAGGGTGATTCTTCTGTCGGTTCGGACCGGCATGGAATCGACGTGATGCTGATGGTTGGTTCCGACTCGCGCGATGACCTTGATGATCTCGAAGGCTTCGGTGAGTTTGAGGGAACCAGGGCTGATGTTGTCATGGTGATGATTCGCACCGAGTCTGAGACTGCTGTGATTTCGCTACCGAGAGACCTCTTGGTGCAGGACCGCTGCACAGGGGCGCAGAGCCGGCTCAACGTCATGCTCGAAGGCTGCGGTGACGAGCTAAACGGTCCGACATTGATCACTCTCGCCGTCGAGGATCTGATTGGCGTGACCGTAGACCACTTTGCGATGGTCGACTTGGCCGGTTTTCAAGGAGCGGTCGACGCCATAGGAGGGTACGAGATTTGCGTCGAGAATTCGGTGCGAGACCGCCGTTCCAATCTTGAACTTCCGGCCGGATGCACGCACGCCAGCGGTGAGCAGACCCTCGCTTGGCTTCGCTCCCGTTCGACCCAGGAGCTGACGGACAACGGCTGGCGAGTCATGGCAGGTGTCAATGATCTGGCTCGCAACGAGCGTCAGCGAGAGTTCATGATCGACATGATGAGTCGACTTTCCGATTTCACCAGCCCACAGGCGATGGCGTCGACAGCCCGGTCGATTGCACCTTTTGTCACTGTGGATTCCCAACTAACCCTGAGCGAGGCCATCGACCTGGCTTGGGCATTGCGGGGGATGGGTAGTGGTGGGATCAAGGAACTCGACGTTCCGGTCCACGACTTTATAACTGATTCCGGCGCCGCCGTATTGGTGGCGTCCACACCAGTTGATGTGATCGTCGCCGGGTTTGTGACCCCCGAGACGGCCCAGGAAGGCCCGGCCACCGGTTGACAGTTCCCGCCATCCTCCCGCAGTGACAATTCCCTCCACCCTTCCACCCGGTCAGATTGAAACCAAACGATTCCCTGTGGTTGGGGAGCGTGCACCATCAAAGGGGGCTTCAACGTGGTCGCTTGACATCGCTGGGCTCGTCAAAATGCCTCTGACGCTGTCTCTTGGTGACTATCTGGATCTAGAACATCGTGAGCTGGTATTCGACATCCACTGTGTGACCTCGTGGACCCGTTTCGGTAGTCGGTTCTTTGGTGTCCCGATTTCGACGCTGTTTGAACCGATCAAGGAAGCCCGTTTCGTCTCGTTTTCCGCGTTCTCTGATCGCGACCATCACACCTCGTTACCGCTCGAGGTGGCGATGGAGAGCAGTTGGCTGGTTCACAAGTTCGAGGGCGAGCCTCTTTCGGTTGAACATGGCGGACCGGTGCGGGTGGTCACGCCGGGCAAGTACTTCTACAAGTCATTGAAGTGGGTGAAGGCCGTCGACGTCCTCGCGGCAGATCGTCTCGGTTGGTGGGAGACAGACTCCTCGTATCACAACAACGCTGACCCGTCGACGGGTGATCAGCGGTTTACGACAGGATCGCTGCGCCCCCAGCAGTTGGAACGATTCCTCAATGCCACCAACTACAACAAATATCGGGGTCGGGTGATGCTTGGTCTAGATCTTCGTTCGTGGCGTCCCACCGACCGTGATCTGCGTCGTCTCTATTTGAAGAACTGCAACTTGAGCGGAGTCGATCTCTCCGGAACGGACATGCGTGACTCGAATCTCTCACTCAGTTCCTTCGTGCGGGCCAACATGAATGACGTCGACCTCTCAGGCTCCGACCTAGAGGGAGCCGATTTAACCGGGGCGATGCTCTCGGGTGCCGACCTGAGTGGGACTGCCCTGTCTGCAACGAGGTTCGATGGTGCGACCGTCGAGGGGACGAAATTTGAGTCTTCTTGGGGGCTGGTGGAGGCGCAGCACGCCTATCTTGTCGGTCAGGGGATTGCGGCGAACTCCTTCTCGAAAGGACAAGATGGCTGACAAAAGAGTGTTTTCAGGCATGCAGCCGACCGGCGAGATCCACATCGGGAACCTGATGGGTGCTCTAAGCAACTGGGTGGCAATGCAGGATGAATACGACACCGTCTACAACGTCGTCGATCTCCACGCCATGACAATCCCGTTTGACTCGGCGACCTTCGCTCAGGAGCGAAATGACCTGGCCAAGATGATTCTCGCTGTTGGTGTCGACCCCGGACGATCCCTCCTCTATTACCAATCAGAGGTGTCACAGCACGTCGAGTTGACCTGGATCCTTTCGACCCTGACCGGCTTGGGCCAGCTGGAGAGAATGACCCAGTTCAAGGAGAAGGCTGACAAGGCCGGTCAAAATCTGGGCTTGTTCTCATATCCGGTGTTGATGGCGGCGGATATTCTCATCCATCGCGTCCACGCGGTTCCCGTAGGCAATGACCAGACCCAGCATCTGGAGTTGACCCGTGACCTCGCAGAGAGATTCAACAGTCGATTTGGCGAGGTCTTCCCGATTCCGGAACGGATCACTCCGAAGATCGGGGCGCGTGTCATGTCGCTAACGGATCCCAAATCCAAAATGGCCAAATCTGACCCAAGTGTGAAATCTCGCATCTTGCTCACCGACAGCACTGATCAAATTATGAAGAAGGTGAAGTCAGCGGTTACCGACACCGGTTCCGAGGTTGCCTTTGACTGGGAGGAGAAGCCCGGCATCTCCAACCTGCTGGAGATGTTCTCGTTTTTTAGTGATCGTTCGATCGACGATCTGGTGGGAGAGTACGCAACGTCGGGGTACGGCAACCTCAAGGTTGCCGTTGGGGAGTCCGTGGCGGCAGGGATCAAACCGATCCGTGAGGCCTATGAAGGGATGTCCGACTCCGATGTGGCGGACGTGATGTCGGCCAGCTCTGTCCGCGCTCGGATTTCAGCTGACGCCACCATGACCTTGGTCCGTGAGGCCACCGGCCTCACCTAACCGTCCTCCTACTTTGATCGGACAAGCGCTTGCGTCACCCAAAACGGGTCGTTCTTCGTCTGTATGGGCAAGACACCGAGGAGGGTGACGTGACATGGAAGGGAAGGTCGGCAGCTTTGGGGGTGGTCGTCGTTGTCCTTTTGTTGGTCGAAGACGTCCTCGGGCCGGTGATCGGACTGCCACTTTTGGCATTGACTGTGGGGTTCGCCTGGCGATTCACCGACCGCTTCTGGAAGACGGTGGCGTTCGGGCTCGTCGGCGGTGTGATTGCCGGCGTGCTGATCATGGGTCCCGGGTTTCGGCTCGCGATGCGAGTAGTGGCGATCATGGAGCCAACAAAGACTCCTGAGTTTTCGGTAGGAGGAACCCTTTTCATAATCGTTGGCATCGGTGGGATTCTTGGTGGCATTCTTGCAATGGCTGGCAATCTCATCCGCAGGGCGACTTCGATTGGATCGTCGATTGGAGCGGGCGTAGTTCTGGCCGCCTTGGTGATGACCATGCTGTTGGTCGATTCCGAACTGCGAGCCGAGTTTTTTGAGCTGGGCGGCGGGCCGTGGATCAACATCCCCATGTTTGGGTTGATTGCTCTCGGCTACGGCATCTCCGCGATGGCGACGGCGGAGTACATGGAAAGACAGGCGGCCGACAGAAATCCGACCGTCACCGAAAGTCAGAAGGTGCCAGCATGACGGCTGCACGAAGGGAGTGCGAATGAGTTGGTGGGTGATCGAACTCATCACCAACGTCGTCCTGGTAGCGATCTTGGTGATCCTGGGACCGCTGATAAAGCGTTTCGGGCGGGCGTACGCAGGTGACGTGTTTCGGGCCAACCCAAGGACGGGGAAGAGCTATCTGGTCCTGATGGACGTGGCTTACTACCTGATCTTCACCGCTTACATCCTGTTCACAATCCGGTTCGAGCCACAGCCCGGTTGGGAGAATTCGGTGGCGGCCCAAATTCAAGACGAGGTAGTTCGTGTTGCAGGGATGCTCTTGTTGATGGGGATACTGCACGGTCTGAACGTTCTCAGCCTTCCTCTCATCGGCCGTCTTCTTGGAATGAGCAGGCAACTCGAGGAAGACACACCAGCGGCCTCTGGATAGACCATGTTCTGGCTCGCCGTAGTCACCGCTGAGAAAGCGGTTTGGACGTCAGAGGAGCGACAACGTCGTGCGTTCGTTGAATCTCTCTATCACTCAGAGGCGGTGTCGCTGGTCCGACTCGCCCGATTGTTCACCGATGACCGATCGGGCGCGGAAGACATCGTTCAGGAGGCCTTTATCAAGCTGTACCACGCCGTCGGGCGGATCAACGATCCGGACAAGAGTGCCGCCTACCTCCGTTCGATCGTGCTCAACCTGGCAAGGGATTACAACCGGAGGGGTTTGATGTCCCTCCGTCATCAGGATGCGCTTGTTGACCGACGGCCGGCCGAGAAACCCGATGAGCAGATCGTCCGAACCGAGAGTCAGGCGGAAGTCCTCGAGGCTCTCGACACCCTGTCGCCGAGGCAAAGAGAGTGTCTGGTTCTTCGGTTCTACATGGATCTTGCCGAGCGGGAGATCGCAGAGACACTCTCAATATCTCCAAACTCGGTGAAGACCCACTGTCGCCGGGGCATGGAGGCCCTGGCAGAGCGTTTGGAGGTAGTGCGATGACAATCGAAGAGCGTCTCACCGACGCCTTGCATGAGGCCGACCAGTTCGAACCGAGCCTCGACCTGTTTGCACGTGTCGGTCGAAGCATCAGTGAGGACCTCGCGCATCGGCGACGTCTACTGAGGATCTATTTGTCCGTCCTTCTAGGCGTGGTTCTCAGTGTCGGCTATTTCGGATTGGTGGTGTCCTCCAGTTCGCACGGCCTGACGATTGCTGCATGGGAGATCAAGTTGTTCGAAGTTGCCGTAATGGGCGTCTTGGTGATCGTGCTGGCGCCAAACATCAGAAGGTTCGCCAGGAGTTTCGTCGCTGACGTTTTTCACCTGAGCGCCGCAACCGGGGGCCGATTCCTCGTAGTCCTGGACATTGCTTACTACCTGGTGTTCACGGGCCTGATCCTCGGAAACGCGGACTTCGGGCCTCCCAGGGCTGAACTCGCATTGCCTTCAGCATTCGAAGACACTGCCTTTACGCTTGCGTTCCTTCTCCTGTTCATGGGCCTTCTCCACGCCGTGAACATCGCCACCCTCCCGTTTGTCGGACTCGTGTTCAACTCGGTGATCCGGCTCACCCTCCGAAGGGAAGCTGGAGATGCGGCACCGCCTATGTCCGTTCGAGCGGAAAGCGCTGAGTCGAACGCGAAGACTCTGGTCATTGTCATCGTCGTATTGGCGGTAGCAGTGGCAGTGCCGATCATCGCGCTGCTTGTGATCGGTGGGCTAGCCGGATGAAGCCAACTCGGGCGGGCAAAGGTGGGCCGCGACCGGATACTGGTCGTGCGCCCCGCATCCGGGGCGTTAGCTGAGGCTCACAGAATTGCCAGCGGGTTAGCCGGCTTGCTCGAGGAGGTCGGAGGGGATGAGGAGGACCAGGGCGGCGAGCAGGTTCCACCCAGAGTGGAGGAAGATCGCCGGTCCGAGACGGCCCGTGCGGAGGGTGAGCCAGGCCAGGAGGAGGCCGAGTAGGAAGATCTGCGGCAATACCAATGCCGCGGACGCCCAGAGCCGGTCTAGGTCGAGGCCAAGAAGGTGAACGGCGGAGAAAACCAGGGCAGTGGCCACCATGATGAATCGGTTGCTGTGGTTGCGAAGAGCCTTGAGCAGCACACCCCTGAAGATGATCTCCTCAGTCACCGGCGCCAAGACAACTGCTGCGAGGACGAGACTCAGCTTTAGAAGCATTGACGACTCAGCGCTTCCAATGACCTCCGCCACCTGTTGCGGAGGCTGACCGTCGGGGAAGAGGAGTCGGACCAGCGGAAGTAGCAGAAGCGCCAACGCCAGCTGGAGCAGCAAACCAAGACCGATGTACATTGCATCGCGAGGCTCGATCTCAAACCCGACAGAGGCGTCGTCTTTGAATCGAGACAACACCCAGAGTACAGAGAGGTTGCCGACGTACTGCCCGGCCAACCCGAGAACAATCACCCAGTCGTCATTGTCAAGCAGAAGGGCGAGTGCGAAGAACAACGCGGCGCCGACGAACCCTCCCAACCAGACCAGCACAAAGTCAGTGACCGACCATGACTTGGGCTGGGTGGCGAGTGGGTGTTCAGTTATCTCTGACACCGGCTGGGAGCCTACCGAGTGGTCGTCCCACTGCACTGTTACCCTGCCCAAAAGCGCTGGAGGATCAAGTGGAAATCGACATTGGCATCGGCAAGTCGGGCAGACAGGCGTACGGGTTCGACGACATCGCAATTGTCCCGTCACGGAGAACCCGAGACCCCGAGGACGTTGACATTTCCTGGCAGCTCGATGCCTTCAAGTTCGACCTTCCCATGATGGGTTCGGCGATGGACTCGGCGATCAGTCCCGAGATCGCGATTCAGATCGGTCAGATCGGTGGGCTTGGTGTGCTCAACCTGGAGGGTCTCTGGAGCCGCTACGAGGACCCCACTCCCTATTTCGACGAGATAGCCGAACTCACAGACGAAAAGGCCACACTTCGTATGCAGGAGATCTACCTCGAGCCGGTCAAGCCCGAGTTGATCGCCGAGCGGGTGGCCACGATGAAAGACGCGGGCATCGTCACCGCGGGCAGTCTTACTCCTCAGAAGGTGCGTGCGTGGGCCGGCAACGCTCTCAACGCCGGTCTCGACGTTCTCGTCATCCAAGGCACGGTGGTATCTGCCGAACATGTCTCGAGCCGAGACGAACCGCTCAACCTCAAGGAGTACATCGCCGACTGTGACGTACCCGTGATTGTTGGAGGGGTGGCCAGCTACTCCACGGCCCTCCATCTGATGAGGACAGGGGCCGTCGGTGTGCTCGTCGGTGTCGGACCTGGTGCGGCCTGCACGACACGAGGTGTGCTCGGAGTAGGCGTTCCTCAGGCCACCGCAATCGCCGATGCTGCAGGTGCGCGGATCCGCTACCTCGACGAAACTGGTCGTTATGTCCATGTCATCGCCGATGGTGGAATGAGGACCGGGGGTGATGTTGCCAAGGCCATTGCTTGTGGTGCGGATGCAGTGATGATCGGTTCGCCTCTAGCCTCGGCTTCGGAGGCTCCCGGGAAAGGACACCATTGGGGGATGGCCACCTTTCATCCGACACTTCCACGCGGGGCAAGGGTGCGCACCGGAGATCGGGGAACGCTCGAAGAGATCCTGTTAGGCCCTGCGCACGAAAACGACGGCAAGCTCAACCTATTCGGGGCGCTTCAGGTTTCGATGGCGACGACTGGATACTCCAATGTCAAGGAGTTTCAGAAAGCCGAGGTGATGATCGCTCCGTCGTTCCAAACCGAAGGCAAGTCCTTGCAGCGCTCCCAAAACGTCGGGATGGGATGACACCGGTCGACTATGAACCGACGGTCTTGGTCGTCGACTTCGGAGCACAGTATGCACAACTCATCGCTCGACGCGTGCGCGAAGCCCATGTCCGGTCTGAGATCGTGTCCCGCGACATCACATCAAGCGAGATTCGTCAGCGCCGACCAATCGGCCTGATTCTTTCCGGTGGTCCGGCATCGGTTTACGCCGAAGGTGCCTATCAGATGGACCCTGAGGTTCTCGAGCTTGGGATTCCGGTTCTTGGTATTTGCTACGGCCATCAGCTAATGGCTGATCTGGCTGGTGGCCAGGTCTCCAACACCGGCGACGCTGAATATGGCAAAACGTCCCTGGAAGTGACTGGAGATTCGATCCTCCTTCGTGACCTCCCCCCGGAACAAAACGTATGGATGTCACACACTGATCAAGTGACACAGACTCCCGAGGGTTTCACATCTGTTGCTACAACAGCCGGTGCCTCGGTGGCGGCAATGGAGCACCGGGAGCGCGGTCTATATGGCGTCCAGTTCCACCCAGAGGTGGCACACACCCCGCGAGGCAACGAGATCCTCAAAAACTTTCTTTATGACGTCTGTCACGCCATCCCCTCTTGGACTTCGCACTCGATTATCGAATCCCAGTTGGACGCGATTCGTAGCCAAGTCGGCGACGATCATGTGATCTGTGGTTTGTCGGGAGGGGTCGATTCGTCGGTGGCTGCCGCCATCGTCCACGAAGCGGTCGGTGATCAGCTGACCTGCATCTTTGTTGATCACGGTCTACTCAGGGCCGGCGAGGCATCCCAAGTTGAGGAGACCTTTCGATCTCATTTCGATGTCGACCTGATACATATAAAGGCCGCCGATCGTTTTCTGGAACAACTCGTCGGGGTCAGCGACCCGGAACAGAAGCGGAAGATTATCGGTGAGACATTCATCCGTGTGTTCGAGGAGGCCGCAGCCTCAGTCGGTGATGCTTCGTTTCTCGTTCAGGGCACTCTCTATCCCGATGTCATCGAATCTGGTTTCGGCACTGCCGCGACCATCAAGACGCATCACAATGTCGGTGGCCTGCCCAAAGACATGACCCTCGAATTGGTCGAGCCGCTTCGCGACCTCTTCAAGGACGAGGTGCGGGCAATAGGTGAAGAACTCGGTCTACCGGAGGAGATCGTCTGGCGTCAGCCCTTCCCGGGGCCAGGCCTGGCGGTGAGGATTATCGGTGAGGTCACTCTGGAGAGACTGGAGATTCTGAGATCGGCTGACAGCATCATCCTCGATGAGATAAAGCGCTCCGGCCTTTACCGGGACATTTGGCAAGCCTTCGGTGTGTTACCGGCAGTCAAGACGGTGGGCGTCCAAGGTGACGTCCGAACCTATGCCTATCCGCTGATCGTTCGGGCGGTCACGAGTGAGGACGCGATGACCGCCGATTGGGCCCGGATTCCGTATGAGATTCTCGAACGTATTTCTTCGCGCGTTATCAACGAAGTTCCCGGGATTAACCGTGTCGCATATGACATTTCATCAAAGCCCCCGGCCACCATCGAGTGGGAGTGACATCGGGTCAATAGGTCCATTCAGAGAAGTTCTCCGGTTGCCGATAGGGGTTGCGTTGGCTAGGGAACAACCAAGTGGATCTGAACACACCTGAACTCACGCGCATCTTCCGCGAGGAGCTTGACGAACGGTCGAGTCGTCTTGTCGCGGGCGCCCGTGCTCTAGCTGACAAGACACTGGTGGCTGACACCATTCCGGATCTGGTACGGGATGCACACACGATCAAGGGATCGGCTGGTCTCCTTGGATTCGACGCGATCAAAGAGGCGGGCGCTCGTCTCGAGCGGCTGTGGAAGATGGTTGGCGACGGGAGCATTCCCGCTCCTGACGTTGTTGTCGCAATGGAAGCCGTAGCTGGTCGCCTGGTCGCAACCCTTGACGCAGGAAGCGGAGCCGAGCTTGCTGACATCATCGAGAAACTCAACTCTGATGTGGAGCCCACCAAAGAACCCACTGAGGTCATCCCCTTGCGTCGGCCTGATTCCAGCAGTCTCGGAGGTCTTCTCTCGTCTGTTTCCGAGTCTCTTCTCGGCGGTGCGACCAGGGTTGACACCGGAGACCTCTATCGACTGATCAATCGGATAGTCGAGGTGTCTCTCGACGCCGACGCCCTTGCCGATCTTTCGCTGGTAAGCATCGAAGGCGCCGACCCTGAGCTCTTCCGCAAGACGTGGCGTGGTCAGTTGGAGCAACTCAGTTCTTCAGTGAGTGACATCCAGGATCAGGCCGTTTCCCTGGCCAATGTCTCATTCTTCGATGCGGTTTCGACCTTCCCGCAGTTTGTTCGCTACCTCGCGCGTCGATTGGGAAAAGATGTGCGAATTGACGTAACGGGAGAGGATGTCGAGCTTGATCGGCAGATCGTCGATTTGATCCGTGACCCGCTGCGTCATCTTCTGGTCAATGCCGTAGACCACGGCATCGAGCCGCCGACCGAGCGGGTCGCCTTGGGGAAGGCCGCCACCGGGACGATCCGGGTTCACGCCGAGAAGTTTGAAGAGCGGATCGAGGTCACCGTTTCGGATGACGGTGCTGGTATCGACTGGGATCGCGTAGCTGAGGTCGCCAATGCATCCGGTCTTCCTGTCATCCCTCCAGATCTGAGTCCCGTCCTTTTTCATCCTGGGTTCACGACGATCGAAGAAGCCACCGATTTCTCAGGAACAGGCGATGGACTGCCCGAGTCTCTGGCGGCTGCCGAGCAGGTGAGCGGTGCGGTTCATGTCGAATCTTCACCTGGCCAGGGGACTGCCGTGACGTTGACGTTGCCACTTTCCATGGTCTTGCAGAATGTTGTTGTAGTTGCACTTGGTGATGAGTTCTGGGGTCTTCCCGAAGCTGCGGTCGAAGCAGCGATGCCATTGTCGACTGCAGAGCTGATCAAGACCGCTAGCGGCCGGGAACTCCGATTCAAAAGTGGTGCAATCCCCTGTGTTTCCCTTTCCTTGGCTGTCGGTGCCGCAGAACCACCTGATGAATCGGAGTTGCTGGTGGTCAACACCAGGTCTGGCTTGGTTGCGGTGACCTTTAGCGAACTGGTCGATCGACGCCGAGTTGCCGTGAAGAACCTTGGCCCGATTCTCGAGGGGGCCGGTCACATAACCGGTGCCGCCCTCCTTGGAGGTGGGCAGGTCCTGGTCGTTCTGGATCCCAATTTCCTTGGTGTCGTGGCACGTCATCGGCCGCGAATTGTTGAGGACAGGCCACGGGTCCTGGTTGTCGACGACTCAGCCGGTGTCCGCCAACTCCTCTCGGCGACACTCAATGGTGCGGGTTTTGACGTCGAGGTCGCTAGTGGTGCGCGCGAGGCCGTCCTCGCGATGGCGACGGACCAATTTGACGCGATGGTTGTTGACTATTCGATGCCGAGATCCAACGGGGTTGAACTGGTCCGAGCAATGCGGGCCTCAGATGTTCAAGTGCCAATCGTAATGGTGTCGGGCGTGGCCACACTGAACGAGAAGAACGCGGCGTGGGAAGTGGGCGTCGATGCCTATCTCGACAAGTTCGATCTACGTCAAGGCGTACTTACCAAAACCTTGAGACAGCTGATCGGCCTGGACGACGCCGACACCGCCTAGCGGTTCGCGCACCACACCGACCGAGGGGTGCAGAAGACTTCAGAGCAGCCCCGTTGGGGTCGATAACCAGCTTGCATGCTAGAAATTTCGCAGTACGGGGAGTACCTGCTCTATGCGTTGCCGCTTTTTGGGGCGGTGGCCCTGATTTGGGCATGGAGAATGACGCGCCAAAGCAGGGAGCGTGAGCGTCAAGTCCTGCATCTCAGCGAAGAGGCTTACAGCCTCAAGAACGACTTTGTCGCGATGGTGAGCCACGAATTGCGCACCCCTCTCACCTCCATAGCAGGGTTCGCCGACACCCTTGTCCAATCGTGGGACGATTTGCCCCGTGACGAAATTGACGAGTTCCTCTCGATAATCAATCGACAAGCGAACTATCTGGGCGACTTGGTAGAGGATGTGCTTGTGATTCCGAGACTGGAAGCCAACCGACTCCATCTCAATCCCGACCTTTTTGACTTTGGTGATCTAATCGAGGATGTGGCCCAGATGGTGTTCCCCAATGGCGGCAAGAAGACTTCTCTGGTGTCTCTTCCTGATGGTGTCCGCGTCTATGCCGATCGGAGACGTGTCCAGCAGATCGTCCGCAACCTTATGGAGAATGCCCGCAAATACGGTGGTGACCAGGTCATGGTCGAAGGCTTCGTGATGGGCGATCAGTATTTGGTGATCATTTCAGACAACGGGCCGGGTGTGCCCAACGAGGAGACGCTGAAGGTCTTCGAGAACTTTGAGCAGGTCTCGAAAGGTGATGCACGTGAGTCCACCGGTTTTGGCCTTGGTCTGCCCATCGCCCGACGCCTCGCCCGGCATATGGGTGGCGACGTCTGGTACGAGCGGCGTTTCCCGACCGGCGCCCGGTTCTGCTATTCACTTCCTCTCCGCCGTCGCACCATCCTCGAAGATGGCACTGCCCAGCCGTCCGAGGCGGAATTTGGCGGTCTGGTCGAGCTTCCCGAGGAAGCTCTTTCGGCCTGATCGACCGGGTTTGGTCAGCGACAACACATGTGTGATTCGTCACTGGTGGCCGGTACCATCGGCGATCGATGCAGCAGGCTGAATGGTTTCTCGATGACGTACCCGCGAACTCCCCGCTATTCGTTGATCTGAATCCGACCCAGCGAGAGGCGGTTGCCGCCACTGAGGGTCCTGTAGTGGTGGTTGCCGGCGCAGGGTCGGGAAAGACCCGTGTTCTCACCTATCGCATTGCACATCTGATACGAGACCTACGGGTGGCGCCCGACTCGATCCTCGCTATCACCTTCACCAACAAAGCTGCCAATGAGATGAGGGAGAGAGTGGGTGCCCTCGTTGGCGGAATGGTCCGCTCGATGTGGGTGAGCACCTTTCACTCGGCATGTGTCCGGATTCTGCGTCGAGAGGCACCCAGGCTCGGATATCGATCTGCATTCACCATTTACGACGACGCTGACTCACTTCGCTTGCTCAGAATGGTGATCAAGGATCTCGACCTCGAAACCAAGCGCTTCCCTGAGAAGGCCATGAAGGCCGTTATCTCCAAGGCCAAGAGTGAGTTGGTCGACTACGAGTCGTTCGCCGACCAGGGAGATGGCTTTTTCCACGAACAGGTGGCCGACATTTATCGCTTGTATCAGCAGCGCATGGTCGAGGCATCTGCCATGGACTTCGACGACTTGCTGATGGTCACGGTTGAATTGTTCGCAGCGTTTCCTGACGCCCTCGAGACCTATCAGAATCGATTTCGATATGTGTTGGTCGACGAGTATCAGGACACCAACCGCGCCCAATACATGCTGGTCAAACAGCTGACTGCCGTTCATCGCAACCTATGTGTTGTAGGTGACTCCGATCAGTCGATCTACAAGTTCCGCGGGGCCGACATCAGGAATATCCGAGACTTTGAGAAGGACTATCCCGACGCCAGGATCGTGGTACTCGATCAGAACTACAGGTCGACCGAGACGATCTTGGACGCAGCAAACTCGATCATTTCAAACAACACCAAACGAACTCCAAAACACCTCTGGTCCGATCGCGGACGTGGCAGCGAGATCATCCGTTTCGAGGCTGAAGACGAGCACGACGAGGGGGGCTTCGTCGTCGACGAGATCGAAAGACTCCAGGGCGAAGGTTTCAATCTCGCCGATATGGCCGTGTTCTTCCGCACCAACGCGATGTCGCGGGTGATCGAGGATGTGTTTGTCCGTCGGAGGATTCCCTACACCGTGGTTGGATCGGTGAAGTTCTACGACCGCAAGGAGATCAAAGACGCGGTCGCATATCTCAGGGTCCTCGTCAACCCAGCGGACGAGGTCTCAATGAAGCGGATCATCAACGAGCCCCGCCGGAGCATTGGCCAAACCACGGTTGCCCATCTCGATCGGTATTCGCAAGGAAATCGGATCAGCTTCTACGAAGGGCTCCAGCTGGCCGCTGAGATCCCTCAACTGAGCGCCCGCGCACAGAAGTCGGTCTTGGAGTTCGTGGCGCTTCTCGGTCGACTCCGAGAGAAGGGAGAAGACGGTGGCGTAGAGGCAGCCATTCAAGCCGTTCTCGATGACACCGGAATGGTGGCCAACCTCGAGTCGGAGCGAACCATAGAAGCCATGGGACGAGTGGAGAATCTTCGTGAGCTTGTCGGTGTGGCTGCCGAATTCGAGAGCTCCAATGAGGGTGCCGTCATCGGTGATGAAGACTTCGACGATCTTGACCATCTTCGCCGGCTTGAGATCTTCCTGGAATCGACTGCGCTTGTCGCGGATATCGACGAGTGGGATGAAGGTGCTGGAGCAGTGACTCTGATGACCCTTCACACCGCGAAAGGTTTGGAGTTTCCGGTCGTCTTCATAGTCGGGATGGAGGATGGGGTGTTTCCACACATGCGTTCGCTGGGTGATCCGGAGGAGCTAGAAGAGGAACGTCGTCTCGCCTATGTGGGAATTACTAGGGCACAAGATTTTCTCTATCTGACATCGGCGTGGCAGCGGATGTTGTTTGGTGCTTCGAGTTACAACCCGCCCTCACGATTTCTCAAGGAAGTGCCTGACGAATTGATCAAGAACGCTCCGAAGAGACAACGCCGCAGACCGGCAGATCGGGCCGCAGCTTCCGGTCCTCGGACGACGGTGGCTCCGGGCGAGGTGGGTCCCGGTGATCGTGTCCGTCACGACAAGTGGGGGCTAGGCACCGTTAGGGAAGTTGTTGGCGAAGGCGATCGGGCCGAAGCCGAGGTGATGTTCGACACTCAGGGCAAGAAACGCCTCCTCCTGGCCTGGGCACCCCTCGAAAGAGCCTGATCGAGTTTGCCGCCCCCATCGAAGAGGCCAATCGGGGTTATGTGCGTCTACTCGGGCTAGAACGGCCATATTTTGGGGAGGCTGAGAAGCACAATCGTCGTCCCGATAAACATCACCGTGGCGATGATCACAGCGAGCAAACCGTTTCGGCTGTTGTTCAGCTTGGAGCTGACACCCACGAAAAAGAGCACCAGGGCAAACGCCACGACGGTGAGCACATAGTCGTCTGAGTTCTGGTTGGCTTGCCCGGCCGCGGCGGCGAAGTCGTCAGCTTCCTGCTGGAGGCGCTGGGCCTCGAGGCCGTCGGCGAGCACATACTCCTCCATTGCAAAGGGTGTCGGGGGAGCCGTTTCCTGATCTCCTGAGAATGCGACCAGCCACGCCTCCATTGCAGGCGCGAACTCAGGTCTCATCCTTTCAAAAAGAAATCCCGACAATGTGCCATCGGTTGGCTCGTAGAGGTCACCAGGCCCGAAGCTGATCAATCCGTCGCGTCTATCGGAATTGAAGGCGTCGAGCCAAGACATGTAGACGGCGACGTCGATACCAGCCAGCTGACCTGCTCGAGTGTCGAAACGGGTCGACTCGGTGCGCGCCGCTCCGGCCCTGCTGAAATTGGTGGCTTGCTCACCGCTCCATTTGGCACTTTCGAATGCTGCCCAAGCGGTGAAAATCGCAGCCAAGGCCAAGACAAGTGTCGCTACCAACTCGACACGATCCGAGGTTCCGAACAGCTTTTTCTGTTTCTCTTCTTTGGCCATGGCTTCGAGAAGTTAGTCGACTTCAGGCTGTCTCGACACCTGAAACCAACTCGTTCCAGCTGGTGACGAACTTGTCGACCCCTTCGTCTTCGAGAGTTTGCACCACGTCGTCGTAGTCGACGCCGACTGCGCCAAGCTGATCGAGATTGTTGCGAGCTTCTTCGATGTCGAGGTCACTGAGCTGTGATGGATTGGGGTTGCCATGATCCTGGTAGGCCTCGATTGTCGCCAGTGGCATGGTGTTGATGCTGTTTGGAGCCACCAGGTCTTCGACATAGAGAAGATCCCGGTACTCCGGGTTCTTGGTGGATGTCGAGGCCCACAGTGGTTTCTGAGAACGTGCTCCATTCACTGCGAGCCCCCCGTACCTCGACGATCCAAACTCGTTGATGAACTCGCCGTATGCGACTCGAGCGTTGGCCACCGCGGTCACACCTTTCAGGGCCTGGGCGCGTGTCGACCCAAGTTCGTCCAGTCTCCGGTCGACCTCGCTGTCGAATCGGGAGACGAAGAACGATGCAACGGACGCGACTGATGACAGGTCGCCACCGATCTCCTGGAAATGCTCCAACCCTGAGAGATAGGCATCAATGACTTCGAGATATCGCTGGAGCGAAAAGATCAAAGTCACGTTGACCGAAATGCCCTCGCCGATGAGCTGACGGATTGCGGGAATGCCTTCAGGTGTCGCTGGAACTTTGACGAGGAGGTTGGGGCGGCTGATTTGCTTGACCCAATCTCTGGCTTCGCCAACCGTGGCATCGGTGTCTGAGGCCAGGGTCGGAGATACTTCGACCGATACGAATCCATCCCGACCCTGTGTCGAAAGATGAACATCAGCTAGCTCGTCACATGCTCGCGTGATGTCGGACGCCATGAGGCTCTTCACGATTTCTTCGGTCGAGGTGCCTCCTGACTTGAGATCCTGGAGGTGTTCGGTGTAGTCGTCAGATCCGACGATCGCGCCGGCGAAGATCGTCGGGTTGGAGGTGACCCCCGTCACTGCGTCGTCTTCGATAAGTCTGGCGAGTTCGCCCGAATCGAGCATGGCTTTGGAGATCTGGTCGGACCAGACGCTGACACCTGAGTTGGCAAGACCGTGAAGGTTCGATTGAGGCACACCTAGAGGCTAGGCCCACCCCAACCCGAGCGGGTGCAGTTGTGGTCGCTCAGCGACCACAACTGCACCCGCTCACACCATGTTGGATGGGCCCAGGTTGAAGTGATGCCCCTGCGGTCAACTAGCCTTCCCCGTCGTTCATGCCCCGACGAATTCTCATCGCCAAACCCGGTCTCGACGGACACGATCGAGGCGCCAAGGTCATCGCCCGGACGCTTCGTGATGCCGGGTTTGAGGTGATTTACTCCGGTTTGCATCAGACACCCGCCCAAATTGCGGAAACCGCATTGCAGGAGGACGTAGATGCGGTTGGTCTTTCCTCTCTCTCCGGAGCTCACAACACACTTTTCCCCCAGGTAGTCGCCGAGCTTGCAGATCGCGATGCAGCAGACGTTGTCGTCTTTGGCGGCGGGGTGATTCCCGACGCCGACATCGAGGCTCTCCACGACGCTGGGATCTCGACAATCTTTACCCCGGGAACCCCACTTGACGAGATCTCGTCATGGGTCGACACCCACGTCGTGTCCAGGAAAGGAAACAATTGAAGATCCACGAGCATCAGGCCAAACAGCTCATGGCGGCCCGGGGCATCCCGGTGCCGTTGGGTCGGGTGGCCCGTTCGGTCGATGAGGCCGCTGCGGCCGTGCGGCCACTCATCGAAGAATCGGGAAATCCGGTTGTGGTCCTCAAGTCACAAATCCACGCCGGCGGTCGCGGAAAAGGCACTTTCAACGAGCACCCAGACGTGCGCGGTGTCAACGTGATTACCGACGGCATCGAAGGCGGGCCCGGAGCGGCTGAAGCCGCGGTCCGTGAACTGGCACAACAAATGCTTGGCAGCACACTCGTCACCATCCAGACCGGTGAGGAAGGAAAGGTGGTGAACCGGCTTTACGTCGAACAAGGCATAGAAATCGACCGGGAGCTCTATCTTGCCGTTCTCCTCGATCGGGCTACCTCGAGGAACATCGTGATGGCGTCCACTGAAGGTGGAGTTGAGATCGAGAAGGTCGCAGAGGAAACACCCGAAAGGATTCTTCGGGCGGAGATCGATCCGGCGATTGGCCTGGCTTCGTTCCAGGCGAACGAGCTGGCCCATGGTCTTCAACTCGAAGGCGACGCCGCCAAGCACTTCGCCGAATTCGTCAAAGCTCTCACACAATCTGCCACTGATCTGGACACCGACCTGATCGAGATCAACCCGCTGGTTGTCACAAGTGATGGTCTGGTTATGGCCCTCGACGGGAAGATGGCCTTTGACGACAACGCGCTATACCGTCATCCCGACATCGCAGACATGCGCGACGACACCGAGGAGGACTCCGCCGAGTTGGCCGCCAAGAATGCTGGGCTCAACTACATCAAACTCGATGGAACTATCGGATGTCTGGTCAATGGGGCCGGGCTAGCCATGGCCACAATGGACACGATCAAACATGTCGGCGGGGAGCCGGCCAATTTCCTCGATGTCGGCGGTGGTGCAACGGCCGACCAGGTGACCACGGCATTTCAGATCATCACAAAGGATCCCAATGTCAAAGGGATTTTTGTCAATATCTTCGGCGGGATCATGCGTTGTGACATCATCGCAACCGGGATTGTCGAAGCTGTTGAAAGGGTCGGTCTGGAGGTTCCGCTTGTTGTCCGTCTCGAAGGCACGAATGTTGAGTTGGGTCGTCAGATAATCGACGAGTCAGGGCTTGAAGTCGTCAACGCCGACAACCTCCGTGATGGCGCCGAGAAAATTCTCGAGCTGACTACATGAGCGTTCTCGTGGACAAGAACACCAAAGTCCTGGTCCAGGGTCTGGGTAAGACGGGCCAATTTCACACCGACAAGGCCATTGCTTATGGCACCCAGATGGTGGGCGCTGTCCATCCGTCGCGGGCCGGCACCGAGTTCCACTTCGAAGGTGAGACCGATCACTCCGGTGTGTCCGGGCGTGGTGACAATTACGCACTCGATCTGCCGATTTTCGCAACGGTCAAGGATGCGGTTGCCGCCACCGGGGCCAACGCATCTGTCGTCTACGTCCCGCCGCCGTTTGCCGCTGACGCTGTAATGGAGGCTGCGGCCGCCGACCTCGAACTTGTCGTCGCCATCACCGAAGGGATTCCGGTTGCCGACATGATCGAAGCCAAAAGGTACCTCCATGGGAGCGCCACTCGATTGGTCGGACCCAACTGTCCCGGTGTGATCACACCAGGGGAGTGCAAGATCGGGATCATGCCCGGGTACATCCATCAGAGAGGAAAGATCGGCGTCATTTCTCGCTCGGGCACACTCACTTATGAGGCAGTCCACCAATTGACACTTCTTGGGCTTGGTCAGACAACGGCCGTGGGCATCGGAGGCGATCCGGTCAACGGCACCAGTTTTGTCGACTGTCTCCAGATGTTCCAGGACGACGACGAGACCGAAGGTGTTGTCATGATCGGTGAGATTGGCGGTACTGCTGAGGAAGAGGCCGCCGAATTCGTGAAATCGGAGATGAGCAAGCCAGTCGCAGGTTTTATCGCAGGCACAACCGCACCACCGGGGAAGAGGATGGGCCACGCAGGGGCGATTGTCTCTGGAGGCAAAGGAACGGCCGCGGCCAAAATCAAGGCGATGACGGCCGCCGACATCGTCATTGCTGAGACACCCTCTGATATGGGGGAGGCAATGGTTAGTGCTCTCCGCTGAGAACCTTTCCTCAATCGAATCTCAAGGCCGGCGTCTCGCCGAAGCGGCTCGCCGCGATCCCGAACGGATGGTGCCTCAGTATCCCGATTGGACCTTGGGGGACCTGGCCTCGCATACCGCTTCGATCCACGCCCGCACCGTGTTGATCTGCCGCGATGTCCCTCTCGAACGCATTTCTGCACCTCGTCTCCCAAACGGGGTCGATCCGATCGATTGGTGTGAAGAGACTCTCGTCGAGATGATTGAAGCGTTGTCTGCTGCGGATCCAATGACTCCGTCTTGGGCATTTGGCCCCAACCAGGTTCTCGGGTTCTGGGAGACGCGGATGCTGATCGAAACCGGGGTGCATCGTTGGGACGCCGAGCAGGCGTTTGGAGACGCTGAACCCCTCGACGTTCATGTAGCCGAGGCCGGGTTGGACGAATATGGCGACCTGTGGCATCGGCCTCTCGGAAAGGTCCAGACCCTGACGGTGGCAGCACTGGACGTTGGACGCTCTTGGACCTACGGCGAAGGCAAGCCGGAAGCCAGCCTCGATGGAGTGGCCTCGGAGATCTATATGAGGCTGAACTCCCGACCGTCGACCGTCGTACTCCCGGATGATTGGGCCGCAGCCGTCGACGCCCAGCCACGCCCGCCCAAGCGTTAGATTCTCCTTGTTGTCATAGCAACGGGTAGTGGAATCCGCTACTTCTTGCTATAGCAACGAGAGCGATGTGGTGACCATCTAACCTTCCCCACATGGGTTGGATCATCTTTCTGGTCGCGTTCGGTCTGCTGATCGCGATTTTCGTAATCATCTACAACGGTTTGATTCGCGACCGCAATCGGGTCGACAACGCCTGGTCGCAGGTCGACGTCCAACTGAAACGGCGGTACGACCTGATCCCCAATCTCGTTGAGACAGTCAAGGGTTACGCAACCCATGAGCAGGAGACCTTTGAGCGGGTCACCGAGGCACGTGGTGGGGCTCAAGCGGCTTCTACGCCCGGCGAGCAAGCCCAGGCTGAGAATTTCCTGACCCAGGCCCTGCGTCAGCTGTTCGCCGTCGCCGAGGATTATCCCGAGCTGAGGGCATCAGAGAACTTCGCCAGCCTCCAAGAGGACCTGGAGGAGACGGAAAATCGGATTGCCGTCAGCCGCCAGATTTACAACGACACCGTCTTGACCTACAACAACAAGGTCCAGCAGATACCGACCAACTTCGTGGCCGCTGCCACTGGGTTCAAGTCGCGCGAGTTCTTTGAGGCGGGCGACGAGGCGGAGGAGGCTCCCGCCGTCGAGTTCTGATGTGAAAACCAGAATCCTGTTGGCAGCCCTCGCCCTAGTGGTGTTGCCCGCTCTGCCGGCCATCGCCAAGTCGTATTGGATGGCAAACGCCGATGTCACCGTCACTGTCAACGATGACGGCTCGCTCGACGTCACCGAGTTACTCACCTACGACTTCTCCGGTGATTTCTCGGGCGCATTCAGGGACATCAATCTCCGGCCGGGGGAGAGCATCGGGGTGGTCTCGGTCGGCGATGAGAACGGTGCCTATGACCGCGGTGGGTGCACGATTCTCGGGTGCTCCTCACCACCCGGAACCTACGGCGTCGAGCAGAACGGGTCGTTCGTTCGAATCGTTTGGCATCACAGCAGCTCAGATACACAGCGGACCTTCAAACTTGTTTATCGGGTCACGGGACTGGCTGTGGTTTATAGCGATGTCGTCGACGTCAATTATCAGGTCTGGGGCGACAGCTGGTCTGTTGGGCTCGACCGACTCAGTGCCAGAACTGTTCTTCCGTCGGGCGCAACCGCTGGCGATGTTCTGGTGTGGGGCCGTCCCTACACCGTCGAGGGTGCGAGCAGTCTCGGTGATGACGGAATCTCTCCTTCCCTAGAAGCCAGACGAATCCCGGCCGAGCAATGGGTCGAGCTGCGGGTTGTTTTTCCAACCGGGCTCTTGACTTCCAATGCCGGCGCCCAGGTGGTCAACGGTGATGGTCTCGAAAGGATTCTTGCTGAGGAGGCCCAATTTGCCCTGGACGCAGAGGAGGCGGCCCGAGCATCCCAGACTGGTCTGATCGCGGGTGGGGCCGTCCTGATCCTCATTGTTCTCGGCCTCGGAGGACTCGTTTACTTCTTCTATGGCAAGGAGCCGAAGGTCGCCTACGACCGTGAGTATGAACAGGAGCCCCCAACTGAGCTCAGCGCGGCTGAGGTGGGTGCCCTACTTTCTCAAGGAGCGGTCACCGAAAAGGAGTTCACCGCAACCCTTTTTGACCTCATCAGAAAGGGCGCGATCGATGCCATGCCGACGCAGGTCGAGCGGAGCACTTGGGGTGGCCTCAAGACCGAAACTATCACCGACCTCGTTCTCTCACTCACTGACAAAGAAACTGGTCTCAGAGACTTCGAGCAATCGGTAATGACTGTCGTGCGACGCGCACTCGAATTGGGACCCCGCCCCCTCCACGAGTTCAAGTCAGCGATTCGGGATGACGCCGCCTCGAATGCCAAGACATATCAGACGTTTCGCGATCGCGTGTTGGGCGCGGTCCGTCGAAGCGGGATGGTCGATGATGCCGGTCACGGAATCGCCTGGCTCGTGAGAATTGGTTTGATCGTCATTCTCATTGTGTCGTTTTTTGTGCTTCCAGATGTTCTGCGGGGAAGACCGGGCGGAGAGACCATTGCCGTGTTGATTCTCTTCGGGATGCTTCTTGGCGCCACCATTCTGTTTGTGGTGCTCAGTTTCCGGCGTGTGCGCACCAAACGCAGCCCGGAGGGTGCGCTGGAATCGGCACGATGGTCGGCCTTCCGCCGATACCTGACCGACTTCTCCCGGCTTGAGGAGGCACCGGCGATCTCGCTCGAACTCTGGGACCGATTCCTTATCTATGCGATCACCTTTGGGGTTGCCGAAGAGGTGTTGGAGCAGGCCCGTCTGCACGCGCCACCCGAGTTGGAGACGAACTCGTCGCTCTACTGGTTCGGTCACTACGGCTATTCCGGCGGTCATACCGAGAACGCCTTCGTAGGCCTTCAGTCAGCATTGTCAGGTGCGTTCACCCCGCCGGGATCCTCAGGAGGTGGCGGTGGCTTCTCTGGAGGCGGTGGAGGTGGCGGCGGTGGCGGCGGGGGTGGGGCCTGGTAACTGTGGCGGTGGAGCCTGATAAAGCCGAGGCCCACCTACCGTTTTGTTCGTCATGAGGAGATTCTTGGTTGGTGCTGCAGTTTCCGCACTCCTGCTCAGCAGCCCATCGCGGGCCTTGGCCGAAGACATGCAACCTCCCGAATACACGGGTGACGAGTTCCAGTCCCTGTACGAATATGCCGTCGCCAACACTCTGCCCAACCTGGATCCCCCAAACGGTCGTTACGAGATCACGGGGAACGAGGAATTGGACGCCCGGATTTGGGATTTGGCCCTTGAGCGGGGATATGTGCTCCGGCCTACCGCCTCTGGAAACCTCGGCAGCGCCGATGGTGTCACCATGCAGCCGCAAGCAGCTCAAGCTTGGCGGGGGCTCAAAACCGAAGCCCGCGCCGCGGGGATGGGCTTCGTCGTCTCATCCGCCTACCGCCCTCCGGCAGCGCAACGCACCCAATTCCTCTCCAAGCTGGAAGGAACATCGGACGCCGCAATCAACGCAGCCCTCACCTGGTGGTCGATACCCGGAACTTCGAAGCATCACGGCGGCTACGCCCTAGATTTTCGATATCGCAGCGGGACCTTCGGGGAATTCCGCTCAACGAAGGACTATGTATGGCTCCAGGACGGGAACTTCGCTATTCCAATGCGACACGGTCTGATTCCGTCGTACCCAGATGACGCCCGGAGTCAAGGTCCAAACCCTGAACCTTGGGAGTTCGTGTGGGTGGGCACTGGGCTGATTCAGTGTGGGCTTCCCCAGTCACTGGTCTCGGTCCCTGGGCCGGCCGCGGCGATCTTGTTCGACATCGGACGGTGTCCCGGAGGAATGGAGCCAGCCGGTGCCCCCACCTGGTTGCCTAGTCTCTAGTAATCCGCCTACCGGCCACAAAAACGTCGGTTACGTCGGCGCCTGTGGCAGAAAAGATGACCTGGGCAACACCTTCGGTTGGGGTAAGACCTGAGGTTCGCGGCGATGACGACGAGACGGTAATGAAGTCCGCATCTGCCCCCACCACAAGGCCCCCGGCGTCGAAACCGAGAGCAGTGGCTCCGTTTGCGGTTGCCGCCTCCAGAAGATGGCGAGGAGCGAAGTCGCCCCGGCGTCCGGTGGCGAGACGATTATGAAGCTCCAAACCCCGGGCCTCCTCAAACGGATCGATGACAGCATTGGAGTCGGAGCCGATGCTGAGTGGTGAACCTGCGGCCTTGACCGCCACTGCCGGGCCAATTCCATCTGCCAGTTCGCGCTCGGTCGTGGCGCAGTAACAGACCCCGGTGCCCGACGCACCCAACAAGTCGATGTCAATGTTGGTGAGGTGGGTCGCATGGATGACTGTGGTGCTCGGTCCCAGCAACCCCACTCGATCCAGCAGACCAACTGGGGTGACTCCTGTGAACTTCAGGCAATCCTGGTTTTCTGCCGGTTGCTCGGAGACATGCATGTGCGTGGGCGCGTCGGGTGCCCGCCCTTCGGCAACGGCTGACAGACCCGCTTCGGGTAGGGCTCTCACTGAATGTGGTGCCAGGCCGATGCGAACATCGGGCTGATCTCTGTAGAACTCGGCGAGACTCCCAGCCCGTTCCAGCCAGGCTTCGACTGTGCCGTCGCTGAATCGCATCTGCACAGGGTTTAGCGGAGTTCCATCCAGATTGGCCGTGAGGTAACCGGAGTCCAAAAGCGCGATTCTGATCCCCACCCGTCTCGCGGCGCGAATGAGGACGTGTCCCATCTCGTTGGGATCGTCGTAAGGGTGGCCACCGGCTTGATGGTGGACATAGTGAAACTCACCCACCGTGGTAAAGCCGGCTCGCACCATCTCGATGTACACGCGGGTGGCGATCTCTTCGTATGACTCGGGAGTGAGGTCGGCAGCGGCCTCGTACATGAATTCGCGCCACAACCAAAAATCACCGCCCTGTCGATGGGTTCGGCCTCGCAGCATCCGGTGGAACGCGTGTGAGTGGGCATTCACCATTCCGGGAAGGGTTACCCCAGTAAGCCGTGACGCAGACGCGCTGTCGGCATCAGGGGTGACAGTGATGAAACGACCATCCTCCACTTCGAGAAGGACATCTCGATCGAGGTCCTCTCCACCGAGCCATGCCAGATCGGCGATCCACCGATCCGTCACGGCTGCAACAGGTAGAACGCCGAGAAGCGGTTTGAGATCTCGTCAAGGCGCTCGAAGGTGGTGAAACCGGCATCGGTGGCGTAATCCTTCGCCGTCTCCTCGCCCCATGCGGTGCCTAGACCAGCTCCGTTGGAGGCCAGGGACTGTGTCATGCAGAAAAGCGTCGAAATCCCATAAAGCAATGCACCACGGTCGGTCAGGTTGTTCTCCAGATGAGAGCTGGCATTGGGTTCCATCATCAGGTACGACCCATCAGGTCGCAATGCCTCCTTGATTCTCGTGAGTCCGGCCATGGGATCGGCAAGGTCGTGGATCACGTCGAAGGTCGTGATCAGGTCGAATCCGGGTTCTGTGGGTATTTCCTCGGCCGTGTACCCATGAAACTCGACATTCGGTATGTCTTCAGACCGACTCCGCGCCACGGAGACCGAGTCTCCCGAAACGTCATAGCCGACGACCTCAGAATTGGGGTATGCCTTGGCCATCAGAATGGCGGCGGTCCCCGACCCGCTGCCGACGTCGGCCACCCGAATCCCATGCTCCAGTCGGTCGGCCATCCCGGAAATGGCCGGCAACCACCTGGAAGTGAGGAACGTATTCTGCGACGGTGCATTTCCCCGGTCGATTCCTCGAATGACCGTCCGCCCGAACTCCTCGAAACCAACACCTCCACCGTGCACAGTGGCACCAGCGACCCCTTCTATTTGGCTCATGATCGATGGCAGCATGTCGAGCCATCCGCCCATGAAGTAGGGGCTGGCATCGTCGGCCAGGAAGAGAGCGTGTTCCGGGGGAAGGGTGAACACCGATGTTGACGGTTCGTATTCGACCACACCGGCTGCTGCCAAGCCGGAAAGGAGTTCCGTCACATATCGCGTATCGAGTCGTGCACCTTCGGCGATCTCAGAAGCTGTGCCACTCTCGTGTTCGCCCAAGTATGCGCTGAGCCCCGATCGGTCAGCCACGGCCAGGAGGCCCAAAGTCGTGGTGCCGGACAGAATGCTTGTGAACTTCTCCAGGAATGCCTCGATGCGGTCACGGTCCAAGCCGAACTCCTCAATAGTGGGACGATGTATTCAAGTCTCCACCACTGACGATGACGCCTTCTTTGATGGTTGTTGCGACGAGAGTGGTAGCGGGGCGGTAGGGAATATGCGCTGGCGTAGGCGCGTCAATTACAACAAGGTCGGCGGCTGAGCCGGGACTGATCATCCCTCGATCTTCGAGGCCTAGCGACACGGCGCCACCTCTGGTGGCGGACCACAGTGCTTCTTCAACGGTGAGCCCCATTTGGACCACGGCGAGAGAGACGACCAAGCTCATTGTCTCCAAGTAAGAAGTTCCCGGGTTGCAGTCTGTCGCAAGTGCCACGGTGCAGCCGGCATCCCAGAGCATTCTCCCCGAAGGTTGAGGCGTGTTCAGCGTGTAGGCAGCGCCCGGAACCAACACCGCCGGCACACCAGAATCGGTCAAGGAGACTGCATCATCGGGAGTCACATGGTCGAGATGATCCGCCGAGGCGGCTCCGATCTCCGCAGCGAGTGCAGCTCCACCGAGATGACTCAATTGCTCGGCGTGCACACGAGCGGCCATGCCGTGGGCATCGGCCGCGGCGAAGACCTTTCGCGCCTCGTCGACTGAGAAGACATTCTCTTCCACAAATACGTCGCAGTAGTCGGCAAGGTCCGCAGCCGCGGGGAGCATCTCAGTTACGAGGAGGTCGATGTAGTCCTCTCGATCGTTTGTGTATTCGGGAGGGATTGAATGAGCACCAAGGAATGTCGTTTTCACAGTTACGGGAAGCTCATCACCGATCCGTTTTGCCACTCGGAGCAACCGAAGTTCGGTCTCGAGATTGAGCCCGTAGCCCGACTTGATCTCGAGTGATGTGGTTCCTCCTCGGATCATGGTCCACACCCGAGTAGCCGCCAGGTCGAATAGCTCGTCCTCTGAGGTCGCTCGGGTCGCTTTCACCGTTGCCAGAATCCCTCCACCTGCTGCCGCGATGTCGGAGTAGGCCTCGCCTTGCAGCCGTCGGGCAAACTCCCCGGACCGGTCGCCGGCGAACACCAAGTGGGTATGGGAGTCAACGAAACCCGGGATAACGGCACGGCCGCCGCAGTCCATCAATCGTCGCCCACTTTGTCCGGGGGCGTCTTTCGAGGCGCCGGCGTAGACGATCAGGCCATTGTCGATGACAACAATCGCATCAGTGATGGAGGCGCCGACATTGGTGGTCAAGTCACCGATTCCGGTGAGGAACAGATCACTCATCAGACACCGAATGCGCCCTCCGCGATCAGATTCGCTATCGCCTCGATGTCATCAGCCGGCGACCTGTCTTCAACCAACGGTGGCACATGGTCCCTGATCGTGGCTGCTGCGCGTGCTGTTCCGGCAGCAGGAAGGAGAGGTGCGCGATGTTGAATTCCCTGAGCAGCACACATCATTTCGATCGCGATCACTCTGCGAACATTGTCGAGAACTTCGAGGAGCTTCTTGCCTGCGCCCCAACCCATCGACACATGATCCTCTTGGCTGCCCGACGTTGGTATCGACTCGACTGATGCCGGGTGGGCGAGGACCTTGTTCTCGGCAACCAACGCCGCCTGAACGTATTGACAGATCATGTAGCCGGAGTTGACGCCGGGGTCTGGTGCGAGGAAGGCGGGGAGGCCTTGTGACCTTGCCGGATCGAGGATCCGATCGGTGCGACGTTCTGAGATCGAGGCCAGCTCGGAAACAGCGATTGTGGCGTAGTCCAATGAGAAAGCGAGCGGCTGGCCATGGAAGTTTCCGCCAGACAAGACCTCCCCGGATTCCGGAAAAACAATTGGGTTGTCCACCACGGACGCCATTTCCCGAGTGAGCACCACCTCCAGGTAGTCGAGGGTGTCGGCAACGGCTCCATGCACCTGGGCGGCACATCTCAGGGAGTAGGCGTCCTGGACCGCGTGGCTGAAGTCATCCTTGTGGCTTTCAACGATCTCGGATCCGGCGAGTAGCCCGGCGATGTGGTGAGCAGACTCCACCTGACCGGGATGAGGCCGCAGTGCGTGGATTTCCGGTCGGAACGGTGTGACGCTCCCGAGAATCGCCTCAACGGTGAGGGCAACAGCAACATCCGCCGCTTCCACCAGTAGGCGTGCCTTTCCGAGAGCCAGGGCACCCATCGCTGTCATGCCTTCGGTTCCGTTCAGGAGCGACAGGCCTTCTTTGGTTTGCAATTCAATCGACTCAAGACCGGAATCCGCGCTAGGCATGGTGACGCCGTTGACACGGACGTTGCCCTCTCCGATCAGCGGCAAGGCGAGGTGGGCGAACGGAGCAAGGTCTCCTGATGCCCCCACCGAGCCCTGTGACGGGACAACGGGGAGAATGTCCCGTTGGAGCATTTCGACCAGTTTCTGGACAATGACAGGTCGTACACCGGAATAACCCTGGGCGAGTGTGCGGGCTCTGAGCAGGAGCATCGCTCTCACCAGTTCGTCAGGGAGTGGGACGCCTACGCCGGCGCTGTGAGATCGAAGCAGGTTGTACTGGAGAGCTTCACCCTGCTCGCGACCGATGTGGGTCGAGGCGAGAGCTCCAAAACCAGTTGTGATCCCATAGATAACCTCACCCGACTCGACCGCCTCGTCGACGATTCTTCGCGCGGGCGCGAGACGCTGCGCTAAGTCGTCCGAAACGGCGACTTTCAACCGTCGATGAGCAACTTCGACCACTTGTTGTGGGGTGAGCGGTTCCCCGTTGATGATGACGGTGTTCACGGCGCCGGACGCTAGCCGTTGATGTAAGAATCCCGGGATGCCCACAACACAGAAGATCAGATATTCGGACTGTGACCCACAGGGGATTGTCTTCAACGCCAACTTTCCGCGGTATTGGGACGATGCTTTGACAGATTGGTATGAGGAGTCCGGTTTTGCCGGCCAGGAGCTTGGTGGCAATGGGGTGGACATTCTGACGGCCCGCATTGAAATCGACTTCAAGGCATCGGCGACTCTTGGCGACACTCTGGAGACGACCATTGCGGTTGAGAAGTGGGGCACCACTTCGATGACGATCGCCATCGAGACCAGACGACTCTCCGACCAGGTGCTGTGTGTGCAGGGGCGAGAAGTGATCGTGTATGTCGACCCAGACAATTATCGACCTGTGCAGGTACCAGACTTCATCAAAGAAGGGCTTGCTGGGAATCTGAACGGCGTCGGGTAGCGTTTAGTCATCTATGGACGACCTCACACATCTGCTGTCAGAGCCTGGGACATCGCTTGCGATTGTGGGTGCTACCGATCGTCAAACCAAGTACGGCAGCATCATCTATCGCGACATGAAGTCGAAGGGGTTCCCAGTGTTCGCCGTCAACCCTTATCGCAGCACTGTCGACGGTGACCCTTGTTGGGCGAAGGTGACCGATCTGCCCACAGAGCCCACCATCGTTGTTCTTGTTGTTCCAGCTAAACGGGGTATCGGAGTGCTCGCAGATTGCGCTGAGGCTGGGATCCGCAACATCTGGATCCAACCGGGAGCCTTCTCCACAGAGATGAAAGACGTACTCGAGGCCGGCGACTTTGAGTGGCTGGCCGAAGCCTGCGTGATGGTCCGGGCCCGCACCGCCGCCGTCTGAGGTCAGATACGTCCGCGGAAGAGTTCTCTGGCGATGATGTTGCGTTGTATCTCCGAGGTACCTTCGTAGATCCTCGGGGCGCGCACTTCCTTGTAGAGGTGGGCCAACGTCGAATCTGATTCCAATCCCCGGGCACCCAAGACCTGAATCGCGACGTCAACCGCAAGTTGCGCTGTTTCCGTCGCGTGAAGCTTCGCCATGGCAGCCTTGCCGGTGAGCGAATCCCGATCGCCGGAGTCGTATGCATCGGCGGCCGCGTAGACAAGGTGCTCTGATGCCTCGATGGCCATTCGGACATCAGCCAGCTGGTGGGAGACCCCCTGGAACTCGGCGAGTGGCGATCCGAAGGCCTCGCGACTTACAGCGTGTTCCACAGCGATTTTGAGGGCGGCCTCAGCCATCCCAATTGCAAAGGCGCCAACGCTGGGTCGGAACATGTCGAGCGTCTGCATGGCGACCACAAATCCTTGGTCAACCACACCGAGGATGTGGTCGGGTTCGACTAAGACCCCGTCGAAGACCCACCCTCCGAGCGGGTGTGGCGAGATCATGTCAAGTGTGACTGGCGTTAGGCCGGCGCTGTCGGTGGGGACAACAAATGCAGTGACACCCCTCGCACCCGCCCCTTCGGTCGTACGAGCAAACACGGTGGCCACATCGGCGCCAGGCGCGTTGGAGATATACCGCTTCTCGCCTGTCAGTCGGTACCCCTCGCCATCGGGTTCTGCTTTCATCGTCAGATTGGCCGCGTCCGAACCCGCTCCCGGTTCTGTCAGTGCAAATGCCGCCAGAGCCTCACCGCTTCGAAACGCCGGCACCCAACGCTCTCGAACGGCTGCGGTCCCATTGAGATGGATCGGGCTTCCTCCAAGACCCTGGACCGCAAGAGCCGTCTCAGCCTCGGTGCACACCCGCGCCAACCCCTGACGCATTTGGCAGAGTTCGGCGGCGGCGATGTCCTCGGACCCGAAAAGCCGGTCAAACATCCCGGCGCCTGCAAGAGCGGCAACAAGGTCCCGGTTGATGTGGCCCGGAGTCCCACTCTCTGCCACCGGCACCAGTGCTTGCCCCAGCCGTTCCGATTCTTCAATGAGGAGGCGTGTCCTCATGACAGGTCAGCTCGAGCTACGGAGTTGAGTGAGAATCTCCTTGAGACGTGCTTCGACTTCTTCGACCCCGTTGCCGGCATCGATGGCGTTGTTGATGCCCATGGCAAGCTCGCCCCAGACTGCGTCGTCCCCCACTGACGAACCCGACAGCCGCTCGTCGTGTAGGTGGTCGCGTACTTGTGCGAGTCGGTTGTAGGCGGCCTTTAACGCAGCGGCATCGTGGAGCTCCTTGTCGTCAACCATCCGGTGCGACAGTTGTCGCAACTCGTTCTGACGATCTTTGAGCCGGGATCGCCGGTCGTAGGCGTCCGCGGGCAACTCCAAGAGTTCATCGTGAATGTCGGCAAGCTCTTGTCTGACCTGATCAAGCGTCGGTTCCATGCCTCTGAAGATAACGGCTGCTCGGCGATGATGCCGATCGGCGGTACTCTCCGTCGCCGTGAGTCCCTTTAGATCATCCGCCGGCTTCACCGATAGTTGGGACCACTTCTCGTTCGAGGTGGACGACGGGGTAGCAACTGTCACCTTTGATCGGCCTGACAAACTCAACGCCCTTACCTTCGATGTCTACGCCGATCTGAGAGATCTGGTCGCGGAAATCGAGCATCGTGACGACGTGAGCGTGCTTGTCATAACCGGCTCGGGAAGGGGCTTTTGCTCGGGTGGTGATGTCAACGAGATCATCGGTCAACTCGTCGAGATGGACACGAAGGGGCTGCTCGAATTCACCAGGATGACGGGTGCTGTTGTGGAGAACCTACGACGACTCCCCATGCCGGTCATTGCGTCGATCAACGGCGTTGCAGCTGGTGCAGGATCGGTGATCGCCTTGGCGGCCGACCTACGGCTGATGGCGGAATCCGCGTCATTCCATTTCCTGTTTACGAAGGTTGGGCTCGCTGGGGCCGACATGGGCTCGGCTTACCTCCTCCCCAGAGTGATCGGCCTCGGTCGAGCTAGCGAACTGCTGCTTCTTGGCGAGAAGGTTGATGCCAAAAGGGCTGAGGCGATAGGTCTGGCAACGTCGGTTGTGAGCGATGAGAAGCTTGCGGTCAATACGGCGACTTTGGCTCGAAGACTGGCCGAGGGCCCAACTTTGGCCTACGGAACAACCAAGGTGCTCCTCGGCCGTGAGATGGACATGGACTTCGGTTCTTCGATCGAGTTGGAGGCGCTTACCCAGGCCTTGCTGATGACCACTGAAGATCACGCCGAGTTCTTCAAGGCCTTCACCGAGAAGCGTGCACCCGAGTGGAAGGGACGATGACCAGACACAACCTCTTCAACCCTGAGGGGATGCCACCCGCATCGGGGTTTTCCTACGGTGCGATTTCCGCTGAAGGTCGACTGCTTCACATTGCCGGCCTCACCGGTCATGGGGCCGACGAGAGCATCGCCGACAGCATCGTCGAACAGTTTTCCCAGGCTTGTCGCAGTGTTGCGAAAGTCATCGAGGGGGCAGGCGGGGAGCCTTCCGACCTGGTCTCGATGACTATTTACACCTCTAAGACCGACGAATACCGCTCCCATCTCAAAGAGATCGGAGCGAGGTATAGGGAGGTTTTTGGGAAGCACTATCCACCGATGGCGCTATTGGGAATCAGTGAGTTGTTTGATCCGAGCGCAAAGGTGGAGTTGGTATGCGTCGCAGTGGTTCCGGAGGATGCTCCGCCAACTAGTCATCGAGGATGACGACAGTCTCCTCATAGCGACGGATGCGGCCTGACTGGGCGCGAGCGGCCAGCATTGACTCCAGGGCCTTTTGCTTGTCCTCGATGGTGTCGGGTGAACGCAGCAACTCGAGATCGAGATTGAGACGTAGGGCGCGTTCCGGCACCAGAAACCTGGTTATCCCGGCGGGCAAGAGGTCGTCGCTGACCGCTGCCTCCATCACGTCTTCAACAGAGAGAGTTGGGAACTCGATGACAGTTGCCCAAGTCGGAAACTTCCACGGCACTGTCTCGTCCCGCGGGTTGGTGACTCTGCTCACCGTTCGACGACCGCTGTAGCTGTGAACCAATGCAGTTAGGGCTGCATTGGCAGTCACGCCGTTGCCACTGACGGTGTAGACAGCACCGCTGGACATGTGAAGGGCGGGATTGGCCGACCCTTCTGAGACCGATAGTTCTTCGGCTGCTCGGATGTCGCCAAGGATCTCCTGCTCGGTGCATTTTCTGACGACGTGGTGCCAGGTTTCCAGGTTGACCCGTTGGGGATCTACGACCTGAACCACCGCACAATCAAATCTGAGTCGACGCAGTGCCTCGGTGCGGGTAGCCCCGTCGAGCAGTACCAGCTCCCCGCTGGGGGCTTCGGAGCACATCATCGGGTTGACCTGGATCCCGTCCTCACTGATCCGGTCGACTAGACGCTCTACACGGAGCGGGTCGACTTCCTCATGGGCGCGAATCCGCGACAGAGGAACCACACGCAGCACGGGCATCTGAGACACGGCGTCATTGTGCCGTAATCGCCCTGACTTATCCACAGATCTCGTCAGGGAATGACAACTACCTCTGCTGTGGTGTTGGAGATGGCGAGAGCCTTATCCCGTGTCACAAGTGGAACTTCGAGCGCCTCGGCGAGAGCGAGGTAGGGGGTTTGTGAGGGTCGTAGAGGGCTCCGGCGGCTGCGTGCTCGGTGATCCGCTCGATTCTTGTCAGTCGACGAAGCGCACTGGCGATTTTCCAGGTCAACAAGATGTGGTGCGCCCGGGCCGTGGTCTTGCCACGCTGCCAGCGCGTCACATATGCAACACATGTCAACGGTGTTGGGAGCATGTGATTTGGCTCAGCCCAAACACAAAGGATTGATTTAGAGGACCGTCTTCAGGTTCTCCGCAAGACGATCGACATCAGTCTCATCCTGGTAGATGCCAAACCCGATGCGAAGCCGAGTTCCGCGATAGTCCGTGATCACTTTCTGGTTGTGCAATGTTCGGTAGATCTCAGCGGCCGCTCCAGTTTCGAAAGTCAGGAAGTTGCCGCGCTCGACACCATCGGGTGGCACCAGCGGCCCCGGCCGGATATCGGCGTCGAGAAACCGCTGCTGAAGAGCGATGACGTGGTCTGAGATCGCAGCGGGACCGATGTTCTCACTGGCGAGCCATCCGAGGACTGCCCGCATCCGGTAGACCCCAGAAGGGTCGGCGGTTGCTCCGAAGAAACGCGACCCGTCTTCACTGAACGATACGAGCTCACCGACTCCAGTCTCCAGCTGGCCAAACCCGGCATACCACCCAGTGTTTATCGGGCGGGGCCCATAACCAGGAGGACAGTGGAGAAAACAAGCTCCCTCACCCGACATGGCGTACTTGTATCCGCCCGCCAGATAGAAGACGCGATCCTGGATCGCTCCGATGTTGACGGGGCGGGCCATGAAGGCGTGGTACCCGTCAATGACTATGAAAGCCTTGCCTTCGGAGACCGAAGACACGATTCGATCCAATTCGGCAACGACGAGCCCGGAGTTGTAAAAGACTTGGCTGAGGAAGATCAGATCGTGGACGCCGGAACGGGCTTCCCTGGTGAATCGCTCGGCGAAAGTGTCGAAGGGCTCGGCGGGGACCCGGTCGATAATTGCAAGGCCGGCTTCCTCCCAACGTCTCGACTGCCGATTGAACGAATGAAACTCCGAGTCGGTGGACAGGACACGTACCGGTGGATCGAGACAAGAAAACACACGCAACACCAGTTCGTGTGTATTCGGGGCGAAGGCAATCGTTCCGCCTGTTTCCAGCCCGAGGACGTCGGCAATCAAACCAGTCGTCTCAGGGACAACTATGCCAAACATATGATCCCACTTGTCGTCCATGTGCTCGGCGGCGTCCTGCCACGCTTGCTTGTGAGCCTCAAAGCTGACATCCGGCCAGGGATGGTGCGAATGGGCAGCAAAGTGGAGTCGATCAGGGTCCGATTCCAGAAAGCGAGAAAAGTGCTTTTTAAGGCTCATGCCTCGTAACGGAACCGCATCGAATCGAGGATCCCCGACGGCAGTTCGGGTCTGTCCGCGCGTGGTACCAGGAAAGTTGTGAGACTGAACAGATCGCCAAACACACGGCTCCTCTCGGCGGACTTTTCCAAGTATTTGGCGCCCGCCGATCCGCCCGTGCCGATCCTCCGTCCGATCATCCGCAATGCCATCTGGGCATGACGGTATCGCCACGTCGTAAAACCCTCGTCGATGTCCATCAGAAGTTCTATCAACCTGAATGGTTCTTGAAGAGC